>JAOAGV010000059.1 GCA_026415575.1 Candidatus Sumerlaeia bacterium | reverse complement strand
CTCACATCCTACCCGAGGTCAGTATGACGTGCACACGCGTGATCATCATCAACCGCGGCCGGATCGTGGCGCAGGGCACACCGGAGAAGCTGACCAGCGAGCTGCAGAGCGAAGGCATGACGCGCGTGGTGGCCAAGGGGCCGGTCAGTGAGATGCGGGTTAAGTTGGACGCCCTGCCCGGCGTCACCGGCGTCTATGTCAAGAGCAAGCCGGACGGCAATGTGGCGGAGTTCGAGATCAAGTCGCGGCGCGGCGCCGACATCCGTGCGGCCGCCGCCGCGGCCATTGTCGGCTCGGGCTGGGAGTTGCTGGAACTTCACAGCGAAGGAATGACCCTCGAGGAGATTTTCCTCAAGGTGATAGCCTCGGAAAAAGAGGTGCTGGACTATGCGGCTTAGTTTTGCTCCCGTGTATGCGCGCGAGTTGCGCGGCTATTTTCAGAATCCGGGCGTCTATGTGACGCTGGCGGTCTTTCTGGGCGTGTCGGGGCTGCTGGTCTATGGAACTGTGGCCGAGTTCACACGGTTCTGCACGAGCCAGCGCCTGCGCATTCAATACGGCATGCTCTCGATGAACTACACCGAATGGGTGGTGACGAACACTTTTGGCCTGATCAGTTTCCTGTTTCTCTTCGTCATCCCGATGCTGACGATGCGCTTGTTTGCCGAGGAGAAGAAAACGGGTACATTTGAGCTTCTGGCGACCTGCCCCATCAGCGACTGGGGGTTGGTGCTCGGAAAGTACTTTGCCGCCATGACCGTGGTGGTGGTGTTCATGATTTTGTCGGCGGGTTTTCCGATCGTCCTCGGCCAGTTGGGGCAGACGGAATGGAAGATCGTGGCCACCGGCTATCTGGCGTTGTTCATGGTGGGGCTCGCATGCACGGCGTTTGGGACGTTTGCTTCGACGCTGACCGAGAACCAGATCATTGCCGGCGTGGTCACTTTCTTTGGTTTGCTGGCATTTTACCTGATGGATATTTTCGGCGTCGGCAGCATAAACTGGCTGAGCGAAGTGTTGAACACGTTATCCATCCGCGCGCACATGGAGCGCTTGATTCGGGGACGCGTCCTGACCGACGACCTCGCCTACTTTGTCTTGTTCGCGGTCGGCTTTCTCTTTCTGGCCAACTATGTGCTCGAATCGCGCCGTTGGAGGGTATGAGCAATGGAAGGACTCCGAAAAACGCTGCCACTCGTAGGCTTGCTCTTGATGGCCGCCGGTTTGGCGATCTTTGGTGTGTATCATTCGGGAACTTTCAGTCTGACGGAACTTCAGGGGGAAACCGGCAAATACATCATCGCCGCGCTGGTGTGCTTTGGTGTGGGCGCGCTGTTTGTTTTGCTGGGATTCACGTTCCACGGCATTGGCCCCAACTTCAAATACTATCTCAGCTACTCGCTGACTTCGATTTTCGTGTTCGGCTCTCTGGTGATGCTCTACCTGATCGCGCATCTGCATTCGAAGGAGTTCGACCTGACAGAGCGGGCCGTCTATTCGCTGCATCCGCGCACCAAGGAGTATTTGCAGAAGCTCGACAAGGACATCCAGATCACGGCATTCCCGGCGGTGAACATGAAACGCGAGGTGAATGCGTTTCTCGACCGCTATGCCCGGGCCAGTTCGCGTATCCGCTATGAAATCCGCGACCCCTATCGCGATGTAAAAATCGCCAAGAAATATGCTGAAAACATCAGCCCGGGGGATGTTTTCATCTGGACGGGCACGCGGGCCGACAGCGACAAGCCGGCCTCGGCCGACTTCCGCGAGAAAAAGATTAACGTGTTCAGTCCCCGCGACCTCACCGAAGCCCGACTCACCAACGCCATCGTCGAGGTTATGCGTCCCGAAAAAGTCCGCGTCTATTTCATGCAAGGCCACGGGGAAACCTCTCTCGAAGCACCCAGTAGCATGATGGGCATGCAGGATGAAAACATCCAGAGCTACTCCGCCGTGCAAGAACTCCTCCGAGACGATATGTCGTTCGAGGTCAAAACGGTAACGCTGGCCCGCACGGGAACGGTTCCCGACGACTGCTCGCTGCTGATCTGCGCCGGCCCCCAAGCCGATCTTCTTCCGCTCGAGGCACAGGCCATTGCCCGCTATTTGGACGGCGGCGGCCGCGCCTTGTTCCTGCTCGACCCCAACGACCGGCCCCGTGTCAGCTTCCGCCAGTGGGAGCAACTGATGGCCCGCTACGGCGTCCGCATTCAGCACGACATGGTGCTCGAGCACAACATGCTGACGCAGTTAACGGGCAATCCCACCATGCTGCTGGTCAGCCGCTTTGGCAGCCATGCCACGGTCAGCAACCAGAGCGAAATGATCCAAATGGCCACCGTGCGCACGGTGGCCGCAATGGAGGACCGGCCCAGTTCGATCACGGTCGAGGAATTGATGTATAGCAGCGACCGCAGCTGGTCGGATGAAATCGAAAAGTTGCGCGGACGCGAGGTCACACTGCCCGAGCCCAGCCGGATGAAAGAGCAGCCGCTGGGTGTGGCCGTGTCCGCCACGCTCGGCGGGAACAAGGAGTTGCGGATGGTCGTTCTGGGCGATTCAGACGTGTTTGAAAACCGCTTCTTCCCCAATACCGCCCGTGTGTTGATCAATTTGGTCAACTGGCTGGTGGCACGCGAAGACCTGATAGACATTCCTCCCAAGCAAAGGCCCGACACGCCGGTTTTCCTGACCGCCGTCCAGCTGCGCACCGTCTTTACGCTGCTGGTCCTTGTGATTCCCGGCGTGATCTTTTTCAGCGGCGTTGGCTATGTTTTGGTTCGGAGGCGAATCCGATGATCTGGAAGAAAACCCTGCTCTCGATGATCGTATTCCTTGTGCTCGCCGGCATCTATACCGGCGATCGCTGGTGGGTCGAGCGCAAGCGCGCGGCCAAGGAAATGAGCGAGCGGGCCTTCCCGCTCAAGCGCGAGGATGTCTTCGAGGCCACGGTGGTCACCCCCACCGAAATCATTACCGTCAAAAAGGAAAGCGGCGACCGCTGGGTAATGACCCAGCCGCTCAAAACCGCCGCGGATAAAGACGCCATCGAAGTGATCCTCGGCAATCTCCTGCCGGCCCTGCGTTATGGCGAATTTACGATGGATGAAACCATCAAGCTCGAGGATTACGGTCTCGACGCACCGACACATAAGCTGATCGTTAAGACCAAGGATGTCCCGCAAGGCATGACCCTCCTGATCGGGAAACAAGCCCCTGAAAGCGGCAAGTTCTACGCCAAGATTGACAGCGAGAATAAGATTTTCTCCATTAACGAATACATCAAGAACAACCTCGACAAGAAGCCGTTTGATCTGCGCGACCGCACCGTGCTTGCTGTGGCCGTCGAGGACGCCCGACGCATTGTCCTGAAACAGAATGTTCGTCTGCCCATTGAGATCAAATCGGTCGAAGGCGACACAACGAAAACCACAACCGGTTCCTTTACAAAANCCGTGGACATCGTTCTGGCCAAAAGCGGCACCGAATGGCGTCTCGAGCAGCCGCTGACCGGCAAAGCCGATTTGGCCGAGGTCGAGAACTTCCTGCGAAAACTGAAAACGGAAAAAGTAACGTCGTTTATTGACGACCCGCCGAGCACGGCAACGTTTGGGTTTGACAAGCCCCAGATTGATCTGCGGGTCGAGGAAACCGCCACCACCGGCACGACCCAGCCGCGCACGCTGACGCTCCTCGTCGGCGATCGCGCCTCCAGCCCCACCAAAGGCTATTATGCCAAACGCGACGATGGATTGGTCGTTGCCATTCCCGATTCGCTGTTTGAGGACTTGACCATCAAGGTCTCCAAACTCCGCGACAAACAGCTGTTCCAGATGACTTCGGCAGACGTGGCGTCCTTGGAAATTGAAACGCTCAAGAGCCGCACAAAAGTCGTCAAGAACGAACAGGGACGCTGGGTATTCGCCGATGATCCGGCCACCTCGGTCAGCCAGCAGGCGGTCAACCATGCGGTCTCCTCGCTGGTCAACCTTCGCGCAAAGGATTTTGAAACCGACGAGCCCACCAGTCTTGGCCTGTACCGGCTGGACCGCCCCGTCCGCTTGACTGTCGCGGACAAAGACGGCAAGACCACCGAGGCGCTGGAGATCGGCGACTTGGCTACGCGCAACGGCGAAAGCGTGCTGTTCGCGCGGTTACGCGGCTCCAAAACCATCATTCTTCTGGACTTTATGAAGCCCAGCGAGTTCGCCCTGACCAAGGAAGACCTCGTGGACAAGACGCTGTTCACTTTTGACACGCAGGCGATTGCCCACATTGAAGTCCGTCAGCCCGCCACGTCCTTCACCCTCGTTCGCGAGGGCGAAGCATGGAAAATGCAATCGGCCAAAATCAAAGAGCCGCGCCGGGTGGACACATTCATGGTCGGCGACCTGACGCGTGCCATGCGCGACCTCGAATACAAGGATGTTTTCCGCGGCAATCTGACGGACGCGGAAATGGGCTTCACCTCGCCCTCGCTTCAAGTAGCGCTTTACGACACCAGCAAGACCGTTGTCGCGCAGATTATTCGCGGCAAGGACCGCGGCGAGCGCTACTATACGCGGCTGAAAGATGGCGGCCAAGTTTATGGCGTCGAGAAGTCGGAGTTTGAAAATCTCGACGCAGCTGTCAGTAATCTGTTGAAGGAAGAATAGAAAACGGCATTGAGGAAACTGACCCGCCGACGCTCTACACGCCGGCCGTGCGGTAATCGGTGTTCAAAGCCAAACTACATCCACATGACCGGTAATTAAGGCTTTGAATACCCTCCAGATGTCCTATTGGCGTATGGCCGTTTTCCGACAAGCAGGAAGAACGCCTGACCGGCCGGGTTTTCCTTCTCCGGTCAGTTATGACAATCCTGTCCAAACCGAAGGCCTTTCAAGGTATTATTCACATGATCGCGCCCAGTCAGTCTCCCCCCCACCTCGACTGTTTGTTTGTTCACCAACCCAAGATGCACAATTACTACAAGCCGTTGGGCGAGTTTATTTGGATCAATTACATGCCCATGGGGTTGCTGGCCATTGCCGACTGGGTGGACCGCCACGGACATCCGAGCCGGATTGTTCACTGCGGCATCGAGTGGATTGAGAACCCGCAATTTTCGATTGCCGAATATGTGGCGGCGCGCAAGCCGCCCGTAGTGGCCATGTCCCTCCACTGGCACCAGCAAGCATATGATGTAATCGAGGCGGCGAAAAAAATTCGCGCCGCCTCGCCGCACTCGTTCATCGTGCTGGGCGGCTTCACCGCCGCCTATTACCACGAGGAACTGGTGCGCGACTACGACTGTATTGACGCGGTCATACGCGGCGACGGCGAAATCCCCATGCTCGAACTGGTGCGGGCCATTGTCGGTCGCCGCCAGGCCTGCGCAAACAATTTGTCCACCCCGTCCGACTCGTCCGACCGGCCGGATCTCTCCGCTATTCCCAATCTTACATGGCGCCGCATCGAACGTGGCGGCGTCCACCCTTCCAGCTCGGTTGCAACCGTCGTGGTCAATCCTCTCACCTATGTCGGCACGCGGGACATTGTCAACCGGCTGCATTTCGCCAACATGCCGCTGCTCGAACACTACGAAACCTACGTGCGTTATATCGGTCTCCCGTTCGTCTATGCGAAGAATGAATCCAAGCAAGCCAACTATAAAAAATACACGATTCAATCGCCGCTCTTCCCGCTGTGTGTCGGACGCGGCTGCCCTGTGGACTGCTCCTATTGCGGCGGCAGCAAGTCGTCGCAGCTGCGCATCAGCGGCCGGCACAGCTATTTCTATCGCAGCATAGACGCGGTCATCGAAACCATCCTCGAAGCAAAACGGTACGGCTATGAGACAATGCACACGTGCTACGACCCCGAGCCCCGTCTTCAAAAATACTATGTGCGGCTCTGGCGCGAACTCCGACGGCGCGGCATTCAAACCGAGTGGTTCTTCGAGTGCAATGCGCTCCCCTCGCGCGAGATGATTGACGAATTTGCCCTGACCTTTCCCAGCCCCAAGTCGGTTATCGCACTGTCGGCCGAGACCGGCTCCGAGCGCGTCCGCAAAGCCAACCGCGGCTTCCACTTCTCCAATCAGGAACTGCTCGACACCATCGCCTACATTGACGGCAAGGGGATCAGTATGGAGGTATTCTTCACCTACGGCATTCCGTTCGAGACCGAGGCCGACCTGCAGGCGACCATTCAATTGCGCGGCGAGATTGCCCGCCGCTTCAAACACGTCACCGGCATGCGGGCCCTTTCGATTGAACTCGAGCCCGGCGCGCCATGGCAGATGGAACCCGAAAAATACGGCATCCGCACAAACCTGCGGACTTTCCGCGACTACTATCTTGCCCACAGCATCCCCACCGAAGGAACTTATTCGCGCTTCGGATACTACATTCCGAACTACTTCGGCAATGGTGAGGGGGACGAGAAAACCTTTGCCGAACGCCTGCAGGCGATTAAGTGCAAACACTTCTGCTTTATCCACCCCAGTGCCCGGCGCTACTGGAAGCCTTGGAAAGCCCGCATGTTGTGCCGCGTGTCCTCGCTTCTGGCACATATGCGCAGCCGCCGCAACCCCGCTTCCCAATAAATTCATGCCATGCCGGTCGAAGAACTTCCTTTCCATCTTTTTGTATTCTATACCATCAACGAGCGTAATTGTTTTGACTGGAAGAAAAGAGACACTCGAAATGCGCATTTGGCGCGGGTAGTGTTGAGTTGACATAACACAACACTGTGTCCCAAAGGAAGTATTTCGCGTGAAAAGAGCAGACTGCAACCGACTGCGGCGATGCAAGCGAAAACTCGAGAAGTGTTTGGCGCCGAAGAACTGGGACGAGCAGGCCGAGCCGATGTTTTGGCCGGCCAATCGGGTGTGTGCGATGTCGGGACGCACGCAGGCGATTTCGTGGGGGGCGAACCGGGGTGATGGCAGAGATGGCGGAGAGTTGGGGTCTGCCGGCTCGCTTCAAGCCGTGGGTCAAGTTGTTGAAGTGTCATCGGCCCTTTCACAAGTCGGGCCACACGATGAATTTGGACTGCAACATTCCTTCGGGTGCGACCTCTGTGAAAAGCCCGGTATGCAGGCTGTCTCCGGTTTTATCTATTTGCCAAAAACGATCAAATCGCAAATGCCGACATCCGCGCCCTCGCTGCCCGGATACCTTTCTCCGCGGACAACCAGCCGCAGTGTGTGACGACCGGGTTTCAAATCAAACTTGTGCCAGATCCACGACCGATACCGCGTTTCATTGTCAAAGACATCAAGCACGCGGTCGAGCCGGCCGTCGAGATACATTTCAAACAGGCCGCCGCTGGTGAAGAACGCCCCGGTGATAATGGCGCCTGTGCCCTCGAAGGTGATCTGCGCCTCTGCGCCCTTCTCGGCCGTCATACGGATTCTCATGCCACGCTCATCGCGTGTCTGCCAAGCGCCTTTCCATTGCCAGCGCGCATCGCTTTCGGGAATCCGGGCCAGCGGTTTTCCGGGATCCCAGAGTTCCAATTTTGCCGGTGTCGGCGATTGAACCTTGACCAGCAGGCTGTTGCCGGCGACCTTGCCGCCGTTTTGGCAGATCGCATGGGTCGCATGTTTGACCGTGCTGTCCACAATTGAACGAAACGTGTATTGCGTCTGGCTGAACGTTTTGTCGGCGATAGACGGAATGCCGGATTTATACATATCGGGAATGTTGCCGTAGCCATACATGACACCCCAGATGCCGCCGGCACTGGCGCTGTTGGAGTCGGAATCCTGCCCGCAGCGGGTAGCCACCTCGATGGTTTTGCCAAAATCGTCCTTTCCATATAGCAAGCCGAGCGCCACATAAGATCCATTGATGCGGGCGTCAATGTTAAAGGGAAGCAGCGCGCCTTCGGGGCACGGATCATCCTTGTCCCATTTCTCCTGAATCAGCTCCCAGACCTTGCGCCAATCATCGGGATGCTGTTTTGACCAAAGCAATACGTCGCTGATCAGCTTGGCATAGGGGCTTTGTGCCGGAAGACAAGCCAAGCCGCACTCCACGACTTTGCGCGCATCCTTCTCGAAAAACGCCGCCGCATAGCAACCGGCGATAAACATGCCACCATAAACGCCTTCGCCATAGTTGACCACCCGGCCGGCGCGATAGGACAGATCGTTGCTGAATTGCGGCATGCCCGGCGATACCATGCCGACAAAGTCGGCGTCTATCTGAAAATCAATATCGTTGGCATGAACGTTGTGAACCGGCAGTCCCGATTCGGTGGCGGGAACTCCGCGCCGCAGAGCTCGGCGGGCCGCCAGATTGGCATGCGCCAGATGGTAGGTGGAATCCCGCAAGGCCACGCCGAAATCTTCGGTGGTGGCGCAGAGTCCCTTGTCGTCGAGGGTTTTCATGAAACCCATGTCGCCATAAATATCGTCCTGTGTCAGTGCGCGGGAAACCATATCGGGTTTCCATTCCTCCCATGTGCCTTCGATGATCTGCTGTTTGTAGCGAAACTCTGTTTTGGCGGCATAGCTGACGCCGATCATTTGACCGGCCCAACCGCCCTCGACCTTGTCCCGCAGCGCCTGAATGGTGAGTTCACGCAGCCCTTCGGCTGCAAAGGTCATGCCATAAATCGTCTGCAGCACCAGAATTACTGCCGCTATTCTGCTGTTGCCGTTCATCAGTTCTTCTCCTTGTAGAAACCTCTTGGATTGTGACCGGCAAAAAAAGCGGCAGAAGGGACAAAAAGGACTTCGGCAGAACATGAGGGCCTCTGTCTTTTGGGCCCGGTCCCTTCTGCCGCAAGAACGTTCTCCTCTTACTTTTTCGACGCGTCCTTCCGGTTCCGCTTCTTGCCCGCAGGTTTGGCCTTGCCTTCTTCCGTGCCCGCCGGAGCCGGTCCATAGGCGGTCACTTTTAGATTGGAATAAATCATACCCTTCATGGCCGTTTCCTTGTCCTCGGGTTTGTCAACCGTTCCAATGTGGACAAAGCGGAAGTGGTCCATCGGGTCGTTTTTGGGGCTGTTCCACTCGAAAATGGTTTTGCCGTCCAACGAGTAGGTCATTTTGCCCGCCACCCATTCGACCTTGAAATGATAAACATGCTTCGGATCAAACCCAGCGGGGAGCGGATTGACGGTGACCTCTTTCTGGGAGACCCCAAAGGTCAGCATCTCAAGCTTGATGGACGAGCCATAGGCTTTGCCCAAGCGGATCAACCACGTGTCATATCCCGATGCATTCAGCTTATTCTCGGGACGGTCGCCGCCGCATTTCCAGAGAGTTTCCCACATGCCCACCACAAAGTTGCGCGGAACAGGTTGGTTGGCCGGATCCAAACCGCTGAGATCGAATTCCAGGCAACCGTCGCCCATGCGTTCGGGCAGTTCAAACACGATGCGGTCCATGGGGCCCTCTGTTTGCCAGCCGCCCCCTTCCAAGAACTTGCCGCCGTTGACCTTGCCCACCGAGCGGCCCTTCAGCGGGTCGTTCAGGATGACTCGCTTTATCACGGCGGGGGTTTTGCCTGCAGCGTCACCTGCCGACCTCGCGATAGTCGGCAACAGTTCTTGGCCTGCAGCCGCCGCACCCAAGAGCCTCAAGAAGGTCCTGCGTTCTGACACTCTTACCATTGCTTCCACTCCTTGCAATGTTGGTTGGATTGTATTCCGATGTGTCAGTGATACTATCCAATGTTGGGCACAAAGAGCGGATGATGTCGAGCCCTTTTTCTTAGAAGTTTCAGGCGGCATTCTTCAAGACCACGATGTTATTTTTGAACTGATTTGCCTTGATTACGTGAACGATCATGTTTTCCCCCTTCAGTCGTCGCCAGTGGCGTTCGGCCGGGCGCCCCGACATAAAGATCATCCTCAACGAAGCGTCGCCACTGCCGCAACCCTTCGTGCGCCGATGACAAAGCCGCACATTGACGAAAGCGGACGCGCTCGGATTGGGCGTTTGAAACTGCGCCCAGTGCTCGCCGCGAAAATCATGGCAGGCCAAAAGCACATCGCGATCCTTCTCCATTCATTCGGCGGCCTTCGGCAGCTTCACGCGATACTGACGCAGATACACATCGAAATCTTTTTCCGAGACCACTTTGGTCTCCGTAAGGTAGATGTCGTGCAACATTTTCTTGGCCTTTCCCTGACTACTCTTGGACTCTTCCGTCTACACATCCAGCCAATTTGTGACGATCTCTTCTAACTTCCTTATTGCCTCTGACTTTTTGGGTTGTGACCAAAGACCACGTCAGAACCTTCTCCCGATTTCGGCAAATGCACCCTTCCTTTCTTGCGGGAACAAATTCTGTTGCCCGAACAATGCGGGCTATGGTATTGTTGAGCTGACGGGCTGGGAAAGGAAGGAAAACCATGACAAAAAGAAGCAAACCTACGCGGCGGTCGGCATTGCGTTTTGACACCATGGTCAACGGCACGCGGTATTGTCTGGCCGGCAGCGGACGGTACGGCGTTTTGGCGTTGAATCTGGTGTGGGTCAAACGCGATCCAAAGAAACGGCCGCCGCAGAAAACCGCCGAACGATGGGGCCGCGAAGAGTGCCATTTGCGCATCGGCGCGATGACCGGCGACTATCAGGAGGCATGGGAACCTTTGACGGTCAAGGAAGGCGACGAAATCACGATTCGGGTCTTGGGACCGGGCCGCTCCGACATTCCGCCCAGCCGCTCGCGGGTGGTTCCTGTGGCCATCAAGCCGGTGAAATCCGAAGCTGCCGCCCGATGGGATCCCACCGCAAGCAGCAAATCCACCGCGTCGAAACCGGTTCCGCCATCCGACTCAAAGCAAGCGACGCCGGAATAAAAAAGAACAAAAACTTTTGCGTTTCATATCCGAAATCTGCCAATCCAACGTATCGAAAGTCCCCCCCCAATCTAAACGGAGCTGAAACTAACAATGTCCGAAAAAATGAACAGACGCGAATTTGCCCGCCGGTCGGTGCAGCGGTTTGTCGGCGGAGCCGCAGCATCGGCTGTCATCGGGTTGCAGGCTTGCTCGCGCGGTCAAATCCAATCCTCAAGTTCCCGTCCCAACATTCTTTTCGTCTTTGCCGACCAGATGCGCGCAAGCGCTGCCGGCTGGATGGGCAACGAGCAGGTGCGAGCACCCCATCTCGACCGCTTCGCCCGGCGTGGCTTGATTTTTGACAACGCCGTCTCCTGCAATCCGGTCTGCACGCCCTATCGTGCCTCGCTCCTGACCGGCCTCTACCCGCTCCGCCACGGCCTGTGCGTCAATGACGTACGGTTGAGCACCGACTTGCCGACCATTGCCAAGTCGCTGAAGGCCGCCGGCTACGACACCGGCTACATCGGCAAGTGGCATCTGGACGGCGACAAGCGCGGAGGGTTCACGCCGCCCGGCCCGCGCCGTCAAGGCTTCGACTACTGGGCCGCCGCCGAATGCACCCACAACTATATGAAATCGCACTACTACCGCGACGACCCCACGCCCATCTGGATTGAAGGCTACGACGCGGACCATCAGACCGACCTTGCCATCGAATATGTCCGCACGCACGGCGCCGAGCGGCCTTTCTGTCTGTTCATGTCTTGGGGGCCGCCCCACGACCCCTACCAGCTCATGCCGGAAAAATACAAAACGTTCGATCCGCGCGAGATCAAACTGCCGCCCAACTGCAAGGACGAGCAGCGTTGGCGTGAGGACATCGCTGGATACTATTCCCACATCGAGGCCCTCGACCGCAACTTTGGCCGCCTCATGGACGCACTGGAGAAAACCGGCCGCGCCGACGACACCATTGTCGTTTTTACCAGCGACCATGGCGACATGCTCGGCTCGCACGGCATGCAGAAAAAGCAAAAGCCGTGGGATGAATCCGTGCACATCCCCTTTGTTCTCGTCTATCCGCGCCGCGTGCCCGCCGGCCGCCGCACACCCGTCCCGTTCAATGTGCCCGACATTATGCCGACGTTGCTGGGTCTGGCCTGCGTGCCGATTCCCCGCGAAACCGAAGGCTACGATTTGTCGGACATTGTCTTGGGACAAAACACCAAAGGCCCGGCCTCCACACTGATCGCCAACCATTGTCCGTTCGGCGAACCGGTGCCCGAATGGCGTGGAGTCCGAACGGAACGCTACACCTTTGTGCGCACGCGAAGCGGCCCCTGGCTGTTGTTCGACAACCAGAAGGACCCCTACCAGATGAACAATCTGGCGGAGTCTGCTTCGCACCGCGAAATCCGTGAGGAACTTGACCGCGAGCTAACCCGTTGGCTGGAACGCACGGGCGACAGGTTCGAGCCGCGCGAAGCGTATTGGAAGCAGTTCGGCTACAAGGTCAACGAAAAGGGCGTAGTGCCCTACGAAACCCGCGTGGGCATTCACGACTTATAATCCGTGGGCGCGACAGGATACGCTTGCGCTTGACGTGCGGGCAGCAAGGGCGGATGGTTGGCACCGTTGTTTTTTTGCCGCCCAAAGGGGCCGCTAACCTTGCATGATGGCTTCGCGGCGCGAGACACCGCCGCATTTTTCTTGCCGCATGAAGCAACCCTCAACACGTTTCCGGCGTTGGCGCAGGCGCAAGACCAGCGACGGCAACGCTTCTTCGGCCGACGGAACGGCCGCGCCCAAGCAAAAGCGTGTGACGCGCCCGCTCGTGGTCCGCGTTGTTCGCATTCTTCTGGGCGTCGTGTTTTTGCTTATCGGCTTTGTCGGCGGTTTTATACCCTTCCTTCAAGGATGGGTATTTGTCTTGATCGGCCTGATGTTGCTGTCGCGCGACGTGCCGCTGGTGCGCCGATGGTTTCGCAAACTGCGCGAACGGTTCCCCGATCAAATGGACGCCTTGAAACGATGGGAATCGAAAGCCATCGGCCAATGGCGCAAGTTCTGGCACGCCTGTTTTCCGCGCCGTCGCCGCCGCAATCGCACCCAACTGCCGAATTCGGAGAAAAAGAACGAATGACACCTTCTGCCCCCCTGCCCGATCCGGCTGATCCCGCCGCCGATCCCTTCCGGCGCCTCGTGGCCATAATGGCGCGACTGCGCGGCCAAGGCGGCTGCCCATGGGATCGCGAGCAGAACCATCAGTCGCTGGTTCCTTATCTGATCGAGGAAGCGTACGAAGTCAAAGAGAGCATAGACCGCGGCGACATGGACGGCTTGCGCGAAGAGCTGGGCGATCTTCTCCTGCAGGTAGTATTTCACGCACAGTTGGCGCGCGAGGCCGGACGCTTTGACATTGACGACGTCCTGCGCGGCATCTGCAGCAAATTGATCACGCGCCATCCCCATGTGTTCGGCAATGTCGAGGTTTCGTCGTCAAGCGAAGTGTTGCAGAACTGGGAGCAAATCAAGCTCGGCGAAAAGAAAAATCGCGAGGAAACGCCCTCGCGCTTGAGCGGCGTGCCCAAACAACTGCCGGCATTGCTTCGCGCGCATCGCGTGCAGGAAAAAGCCGCGCGCGTGGGATTCGACTGGGAGCAAATCCGCGACGTGTTCGCCAAAGTGCGGGAAGAAATCGGTGAACTGGAATCAGCCGTCGAGGCGGGCGGAGCGGCCGAAGTTCAGGCGGAAATCGGCGATATTCTATTTGCGATTGTCAACCTCTCGCGTTTCCTGAAAGTCCAATCCGAGCTGGCGCTGCATGAATGCGTCGAGCGGTTTATTCGGCGGTTCCGCTATATCGAGCAGCGCGCCGCCGAACTGAATCGCAACCTTGAGAACATGTCTCTGGCCGAAATGGATTCCCTCTGGAACGAAGCCAAAGAACACGAAGCAAATGCCCCGTAGTTTATTTTCTGTCGTATGGAATTCCCGCCAAGGCATGAACTCCACACGCCACGCGAACGCGTGGACTGCGTGTGCCACCGTGGCGTGCACTCCTGCTCCCCTACCGATACAGTGTCCATCGTCCGGCATCTGTTTTCACCGACCGGAAAACCGGATGCTGGCCGGCAGGTCTGGTCACCGGCAGAAGCAACGCCGACGGCCGTGCTGCATCATGATAAATGGTGTTGTAGGCCACAACGGGGCTTCCCGAACGCGGCGGCAGACCATTGTTTCGATTCGGCTCGAACCGCCTCGAATTGCTGCTGGAGATAATCAGCCGGATGCGATGTCCCGTGTTGAACGCAATGCTCGTGGACCACAGATCAATCATGTAGCGATAAACTTGGTGCGGCACAATGGCCGTCGGCGACGAGGTGCTGTCGCGGCAGCGCGCCCGCAAAATGCCGTCGCAGACCAGCATCGAGCGGCCATCCGGATATACATCGCACAACCGCGCCGTCCAATCCGTATCCACCGCCGACGAGGAGGCATACAACTCAACCCACACGCGGCCGGTGATTTCCAGCGGCTCGGTCAGTTGCGGCGAGGTATAGACCAACACATCGCTGCGGCTTTCGATGGACCGTTGGTCGTAGGGGCCATTGTCAATTTCAAGGTTGGCCCCGCCCTTCGTGGGCACGGGATTGTTGGGATTGTAGCGAAAAGTTTCGGGGGCGACACCCGGTCCGCGCGCGGGCACACCCCACAATTCTTTTCCCGCCCAAAGATAAAGCCGCCCCTCTTGGCTGGTGGGCGGCCAGACATCGCTTTCGGCCCATTCATTTCCCGGTGCGGAACTTCGGTCCACGTCGCCCATGATGTAGTATTTAACTTTGGGACCGTCCATCGCTCCGTTGTTTTCGCCCTTGAGCCAGTAATCGAACCAATCGAGCGCCTCCTCGACGACGTCATAATTGATGCTGTTAGAGGGATAGGTCAGTTCGCCTTGGTCGCGGCTGGCAAAGTTGCCATGCGTCCAGGGGCCAATAATCATTTTTTGTTTGCCGCGCGCACCCGTGTCACCGCGGATTTGCAATCCCGCAAAGTGATTGATCGTCCCCTGCAGGAAGCAATCATACCAGCCACCAATATGAAGGGTCGGCACTTTGATTTGCGGCTGGCGGTCTTCGCAATCGAGAATGTCCCAGAATGACGTGCGTACCGAGTTGTTGAGAATGTCGGGAATCCGTTCGGGCGCGAGATCGCCGACCCAGCCGTCAATCAACTCGGCGCGCAACTGGCCGCCCTGATATGCTGCCTGATCGTAGAGATCGGCGGCGGCAAACGCCACCACTTCGGCCTTCAGCGCCGAAGGGCGTGCGCCCGCGGCCAGATAGGCGGCTATGCCGAGTGCCGAAACGCCAAACATCCCGACATTGCCGTCGCACCACCACTGGTCGGCAATCCACTTAATGGTATCGTATCCATCCTGATTTGTGCCCCAGCCGTCGCTCTGAAACACATCATAGTTGCCTTCGCTACTGCCCGTGCCGCGAATGTCTTGGACCACAACAATATAACCGGCCTGCGTGAATACCGCAACTCCGGCCATGGCAAGAGTATCCCGCTTCCCGTAGGGCGTACGAATCAGGATTACCGGATGATCAAAAGGGTCCAGCCAGTTGCGATAGATGTCGGTGGCCAGTTTTTTGCCGTCGCGCATTTTGATTTTTTCTTCATACCGTTGCGCAGAAGCGTTGCCCGACAGCGAGGCAAACAAGAAAACAAGCACGCCGGCCAAAATCGTAACCCATGCACCTTTTGGCGAAGGCCCGCGGCGGTGGTCCTTGTGTGCGACACCCTTTATGCGATTCATAGCAGGTGCTCCTTCCCGCCCCCGGCTACCATTTCTTAAACACAAAAAACACCGCCCCGATGATCATCAGAAAACCGACAATGTAGTTCCATTTCAAATCTTCGTTCAGGTAGAGAATTGAAAACACACAAAACACCAGAAGCGTGATGACCTCCTGCATGGTCTTCAGCTGCGCCGCACTATAATGCGCATGGCCGATCCGGTTCGCCGGCACTTGGAAGCAATACTCGATAAAAGCAATCAACCAGCTAACCAAAACTGCCTTCCACAACACGGTGCTTTTATATTTAAGGTGGCCATACCAGGCAAAGGTCATGAAGATATTGGAGATCGTCAGCAAAATAATTGTCCGCATCGCAATGATATCTTTCGGAAATATGAAGTAAAAATGAAGTTTGCGTCATGGTTCTTCACCAAGCAAAAAACAGATTTCTGCCTATAGCGGGGGGAATGTAGGGGGTCAAGGGGAATTGTGGCATAAAACGCGGGGAGTGTACAAAATGGATAAAATGCACAAACGCGACGGGGGATAAAATGGACTCCATGGACCAGATGGCCCAAGGCAAAAGGTGGCATTGCGCTTTCGTTCAGTCTATGTGCTCCCCCCCCTTCAAAACACAATCCGAAAATCCACAAACTCCGGCCCGCGTTCGAGCGCCTCGACCAGCCGCTGCAACACCGCCAGGTCGCCGACGGCTTGAACCTCGACCGTGCCATCATCAAGATTTCGCACAAAGCCTTTGACGCCAAGCCTTTGCGCTGTGTTCCGCGTCACGTAGCGGTAGCCCACGCCTTGCACCATCCCATGCACAATCGCTTTTAGGTATGCCATGATTGCCCGCTCCGTGCGAAGTCCCCGCTTTCGACGGAAAGCAAAAACTACACGCCCGCGCGCCGTTCGCCTACGACCAGCAGCAATCCGCCTGTGCGCGCAGGCAAAACCGGTGCCAGCAGAAAATCAAATACTATCCGGTGCAGCCACGCCTGCACCCGCCGCGTTCCGCGAATCGGCACCAGCGGCACACCATAAGACCGCCGGAAGCGCTCGCAGACCTTCACGTCAAATCCCTGCCGGCCCACCAAATCCGCCAGCACTGCGTCCGGAATGGTCTGCCAGAACCCGAACATTGCGCGGCAGTTCGGGTCGCGCGACCGCCGGCGGTTAAACACCGTATCCGACGGCGCCACGACAGCAACATGGCGGCAGCTGTGCGCAGCATGACGCTCGATGCAGCGCTCCAGCTCGGCCGCTGCAAAATGTTCCACTACCCCGGATGACCAGACCAGATCAAATCGGCAGCCCAAATCCACGTCCAGCAGGTTGGCGCAAACAAACGACTTTTTCGCCGCCGGCCACGGTTCGAGCAGCTGGCGGGCACGCTGAAAGGCCTCCTCGGAAAAATCCACCAATGTCACATGCCGCGCGCCGGCCCGCAACGCATGATAGGCCAGATTGCCCTCGCCCGCGCCCAACTCCAAGATTGTCTGGTCACGCACGGGCACGTGTGCGACGATGCGGCGGAAAATAAATCCCCAGCGCGGCTTCGGTCGGCCACCGCTTCCCCGCCACGTCGCGCTCCAGATTTCCGCATCGTTGGCGCCCATAATCGAGAGCGCTCCCCTTTTCTTGCTCGAAAGAAAAGGTGTTGCCATTCCGTTGGCGCGTCAAGAAGGAATCTTTTGGATGTCGGGGCGAAATATGCTTGCCGTTTGACAACCGCTTCCTTCCTACCGAGTCTTTTCTCTGTTGCGTCTTTGTGCGCATTAACAAGCTACTTCAGGTCTCATGGATGAGTCTGTCCGAATCCTCAACGCCTTCACCTCCCCCGCCCTCTTTGGGTGAGCGACGCGCCCTCGCAATAGCGATAGCCGGCGTTGTCTCGGCGTTGTTGGCTGCGAGTCTTCTTCCCGGTGGTCTGACGGCCCTTGCTGTGCGGCTCTCCAGCGACGGGCAGCTTTCGCCGTCAAATCTGCGTGTCGTGCGCGCTGCTTCGTATGCGGCCGCACCGACGGCTTTGCTCCTTTTGGCGGTTGTGGTCTTTTATCGCACCGTTGCCCGCCTCTTGCGCCGAATTCTCGACCTACTGGCCCGCGTGCCGACCACCGTTTTTTTTGCTGTCGTTCTCACACTGGCCGGCGGACTGCGTTTGCTATGGGTTTTTGCCGTCCCCTCGCTGCCCGTCACCGATTTCCTGCACTATCATGAGCTGGCGGTCTCATTGGTCGAAACCGGCCGCTATAGCGATGTCAACGGCCAACCGACCGCCTTCTGGCCTCCCGGTTATCCGGCGCTGCTTGCCCTGCTCTATGCGATTGCGGGCAAAACCTACTGGGCGCCAAAGTTGCTGAACGTCGCGCTCGGCGTGTTGACCGTTGTCTTGACATATTTTCTGGCCCAGCGATTTGCCGGCGAGGCTTGCGCACGGCTGGCGGCTTTGATCTTATCTGTATTTCCTTCACAAATTGCTTATACAAGCCTTCTGTGCACTGAGATTCCATTCACAGCGATAATGACGGGCCTGCTGCTGGCTGTAAGCGTTTCCGCTGACCGCCAAAAGCACCGGCCAGAGGCGGTTGGTCTGGCCTTGGGCGCGCTGATTTCGGCGGCCATGATGATGCGTCCCCAAATTGCTCTGTTTCCGTTGATCACGTGGTGGCTGCTGACCCGACGGCGGGGCTGGGGTTGGTCAACCCGATTCCATCTGACGCTTGCAATTGTGCCGGCGGCGGCCATACTGTTCTGGGGGTTGCGCAATGTGCGTGCCGTGGGCGGTTTTGTGCCATTTTCCACCAATGCGGGGTTGAATTTTTACTACGGAAACAATCCGTGGACCAACGGCACGGGCTTTGAATTCTGGGGACAGGTGCCCGACCAGACGGCACACATTGCCTCGGAAGTCGAGCGCAATCGCGAAGGCTTTCGGCTGGGCTTTACCTTCATCCGCGATCATCCGGAAAAAGCCGTCGTGCTCGCAGCGCGAAAAATCGTCATGATGCTCCTGAGCGATGGCACGTGGACGCGTTTGGCGTTGCTGGAAACCGAGCGCGCACTGCCAAAGGTCCTGTGGCCTGCGGCTGTTGCTGTGTCCAATGTTGTGTACTGGCCCGTGCTGTTTCTGTTTGCCCTCGAAATGTTGGTTTTTCGTTGGCGGCGGCATGCGCGCGCATCGGCCGACCGCTTTCTTGACGCTTTCGTCATCTATACGCTATTGATCACGGCTGCATGGCTTGGACAGGAACGATATCATTTTCCACTGATTCCGGCAATGTGCACCGGCGCCGCGATTCTATTAGGCCGAGTAGCTGCGCTGGCGGTGCCAGCCGCTCCGCTCCGGCAAGAGTCCGCAGAAATTTTATAAACAGGGAGCAATAGGATGATAAAAGGTGTGATCTTCGATCTGGATGGAACACTGGCGGATACAATTCCCATCTGTCTGATTGCCTGTCGTGAGGCCATTGCGTCGGTTTCGGACCGCGCCCTGACCGATCAGGAGATCAAGGCGCTGTTCGGGCCAACAGAAGAGGGTGTTATTCGACGATTGGTTCCGAAAGAACGCTGGAACGAATGTCTGAACACCTACCTGCGAGCGTATGAGCGAGCCCATGCGGCCTGCACGTCGCCGTTTGATGGTATTGACGATGCACTGCAATTGCTCAAGCGGCGTCGCATCCCAATGGCAATCGTAACTGGCAAGGGCGAACCGAGCGCAGCGATCTCGCTCCGCTTCTTGGGCTTTGGGCACTATTATGACCGGATCGAAACCGGGTCGCCCGACGGCGACATCAAAGCATCCAACATCCGCAAAGTGCTTGCGGCGTGGAATTTGCCGCCCGAAGCCGCGGTCTATGTCGGCGATGCACCGGCCGACATCCGTGCCGCGCGCGAGGCCGGAGTCTTGCCCGTTGTGGCAGCATGGGCGCAATCGGCCAACCGCGAGCGGCTTCTGGCCTTGTCGCCGGAAGTTTTTTTGGAAAGCACAGCCGACTTCGTTCGCTGGCTGGAAGCCAATGTGAACGGCCGTTAGCGTCTGCGGAGTGTGTAATGGAAAATGGGAAATGAGTAGTCGGCCGCTACAATCCTTTCTGGTCATTAATCCACCGACCGGTCTTTATCGCCGTGACGACCGCTGTCAATCGCGCGTCGAAGACCAAACGGTCGAGGTGGTGTTTGCACCGATTGATCTGGCAACCTACGCGGCAGTGCTTCGGGCGCGCGGCGCGGTCGTTCATCTGCGCGATTACCCGGCCCAGCACGTGGGGTGGGACCGTTATCTCGACGACTTGCGCACGCTGCAGCCCGACGCCGTGGTGGTCAAGACAACGCTGGCCACCTTGGAAGCAGACCTGCGGGCTTGCGAGGCCGCCAAAGAGCTTTCACGTGAAACAGTCGCTATCGGCGTCGGCGAGTCACTGGTCCATCGCCGCGAGGAGATTCTGCGCAATCATCCTTCGCTGGACGCGGTAATTGTCGGCGAGGCGGAAGCGGTCCTGGGCGATCTTGTTGGTCTTTCCGATTTTTCGAGTATTGCGGGGTTAAGTTTTCGGCGCAGCAGCGGCGGCGCAGAACAGATTTTCACTACGCCCGACCGACCCGTTCTCGACAGTTTGGATGCGCTCCCCTATCCGGCGCGCGACTTGCTCGACAACGACCTCTATCGCAGCCCCGAAACCGGCAACCGCCTGACCGTAATTCACGCCCACCGTGGCTGTCCTTCGCGCTGTATATTCTGCCCGGCCGGTTCGCTGTCGGGCTATCGGGTCCGCTATCGCTCGCCGGAGAACGTGGTGGGCGAAATCCGAGAATGCGTCGAGCGGTTCGGCATCCATGAATTTCTTTTTCACGGCGATACGTTCACGATCCATCGAAGGTGGTTGGTCGAACTGTGCCAGCGGATTGTCGAGGCAAAATTAGACATTCGCTGGGGATGCAACAGCCGCGTGGACACAATGGATGACGAGCGCGCCGAGTGGATGAAGCGCGCAGGGTGCTGGGTCGTGGCGTTTGGCGTCGAAAGCGGCTCGCAGGAAATGCTGGACAAGATGAGGAAAGGGGCGCGGGTCGAGGCAGCGCGGCAGGCCGTTGCCGTCTGCCGCCGCCACGGCCTTCGGACACATGCATTTTATTTGATTGGGTTGCCGTGGGAAAATGCGGCAACGCTGGATGCGACGTTTCGTTTGGCGCGTGAACTCGACACCGATTTTTTTGACTTCAACATCGCCTATCCGCTGCCGGGCACCGAGTTTTACGACATTGTGCACCGCGAAGGGTTGCTCGACGCCGTGGAATACCCGAAGGCCGGCTATGCGCGGGCGGCCGCGCGAACGTTTTATCTTTCGCGCGAGGCATTGAACACGTGGCGCCGCAGGGCGCTTCTGCGCCTTTCGCTGCGCCCGCGTTATATTGCCCGAACGTTGCTCCGCGCCGGATCGCCGCGCCGGGCTCTGCGCTACCTCGCCGCCGCCGCCCGAAGACTCCGCCATATCCTTCGGGCATAGACCATTCCCCTCTTAATTAGGGGATTCGACTATGAGACAATAACGCCGTCGGGGTGGAACCCGACGCTCCACGCCGCGCGACGCCTTCCACGGCGTCCGTATCGAAATGATGAATGTCCGCCTGCCATGGCGTCCAACGCATGCAAGGGAAAACCCTTTGACAGGCCACCAGTCATCGGCCGATACTGCCTGTGGTTGCGCGCACGAGCGCTGAGGTGCCCGCCGCGTGCGAACTTCTGCGTAAGAGAAAGGCTCACAGGTGCCTGATGATATTCGCGACTGGGGCGTAGTCGGAGCCGGCGGCGCGGGTTTCCCCACCGACATCAAATACCGCCGCGCAGTGGATACGTTCATTGTCAACGCCGCCGAATGCGAGCCGCTCCTTCACAAGGACAAGGAACTCCTCCTTCACTTCAGCGACGACTTTTTTGCCGGTCTGGCCCTCGCCATGGAACGCAGCGGTGCCCGCGAGGCCATCATCGGCATCAAGGGCAAATATCGCCATGTCATCGAAGTCCTCGCGCCGCGCCTGCCCAAGTGGGCGCGCATTCATCCGTTGGGCGACTACTATCCTGCCGGCGATGAGTTCGTTCTCGTCTATGATGTTACGGGGCGCGTCATCCCGCCGGGCGGACTGCCGCTCGATGTTGACGCGGTTGTCAATAATGTCGAAACGCTTGTCAATTTGGGCCGCCGGCGTCCTGTCACCCAAAAGTACCTGACCGTGGCCGGTGCTGTGCGCTCCCCTGCAACCGTTTGCGTTCCCGTCGGCACGTCCATGCGCACAGCCATTGACATGGCCGGCGGCCCCGCTGCCGAACCCTATGGCATTCTGGTCGGCGGCGCGATGATGGGCAAACTCGCCCAAAGTCCCGATGACCCGATCACCAAGACGGTCGGCGGTCTGATCGTTCTGCCGGAAGACCATGCGCTGCTTCGCTGGTATCGGCGCGACTGGAAAGCCATCAACCGGCTCGGCAAATCGGCGTGCGACCAGTGTGTGTTCTGCACCGAGCGCTGCCCGCGCTATTTGTTGGGCCATCCGATCGAACCGCACAAGGCCATGCGCGCGCTGATGTTTGCTCCCGAAAAAGATATGCTGATCGTCGGAGCACCTTACTGCTGCGAGTGCAACCTGTGCAGCCTGTTTTCCTGCCCCGAAAACCTCGATCCGAAAAATGTGTGTGTATTCGACAAACAGGTGGTGCGCGAGGCGGGTCTGAAATGGACCGGCAAACCGCGCGGGGTCCATCCATTGATGAACGCACGCCGCCCGCCGGTTGCAAAACTCATCGCCAAACTGGGCTTGCGCCACTTCCACAACACCGGCCCTTATGTTGATATTGCCGTGCGCGTCGAGCGCGTTATTCTGCCACTCAAACAGCATGTGGGTGCACCGTCCGTGCCCACCGTGAAAGTCGGCGAACGCGTCAAAGAAGGCGATCTTGTGGCAGCCGTGGCTCAAAATGCCATTGGCGCCAATATTCATGCCTCAATTGACGGGGTTGTGACCAAGGTAAATGGCGAGGTTGTGATTGAAAGAAAGGGATGAGAGAAAACGCATGAAGGAAGAGGGAATAAGATAAGGAAAATCATTCTGTCACTAAATTGCACAAACGTTTTACTACAACCGAAAAGAAACTCATGCTCTGTCATTATTCATCCCTCATCCGTCATCCCTCATCCCTGATTCTGCGGAGGTGATTTCGTGGCCGTTCTTGAAGCCATCGGGCTTGTGGAAGTCACCAGTATCGGTGTGGGATTGAAAGTAGAGGACGCGATGCTAAAGGCCGCGTCAGTCGAGCTGCTGGTGGCGCGTACGATTTGTTCGGGCAAGTATTTGGTTGTGATCGGTGGCGAAGTTTCAGCCGTGCAGGCGAGCGTTTCCGCCGGCGTTGCCTTGGCCGAAGATGCCCTGATCGAAGACCGGGTTATTCCGCGCGTGCACCCGTCGGTTTTTCCCGCCATCGGTCTGTCGGTTCCCCTGATGGAAACCGACATTGAGGCGTTGGGCGTGGTTGAGACCTTCTCGGCCTCGAGCGCCATAGAAGCTGCGGATGCCGCCGCCAAAGCTGCGCCCGTCACGCTTCTGCGCGTGCATTTGGCGATGGCCGTGGGCGGCAAGGGCTTTCTCCTGATGACGGGCGACGTTGCGGCTGTTCACGCCTCGGTCGAAGCCGCCGCGGCTATCGCTGCCGCCGACGGCATGCTCGTCAGCAAGCAAGTTATCCCCGCCCCGCGCCGCGAACTGCTCGAAGAGTATGTTTGATGCTGAATTCCAAACCCCTGGAGCCATTTCCGCTTCAGCAGAATCGCTCTATTCCAAGCGGCCTTATTTCCACAGTACCCCGGCATTTACGAGGTGGTGAACGTCAGCCGATTCATCTTCCGCCTAATAGGATGTCTCGGAGTTCCTGCAAGGCACAGTGCGGAGTGTTGGACGGATGGAGTTGCTTTCTTGTCCGAAAATAACGAAGGTCATTCCAAGCCTTTTGAGGGTCGAGTTCCAAGCCGACCGTTTGCGTATCCGGCGGGCGATTCGCTCAATTTGGAATTCGGGCGCCATGGAAGGCGTCCATCCGGAAGGTGTCCCTTCGGACACACTGTATGAGTTTGTGCGAATGTATTGATGGGATACTTCATGATTCTGCATTAGGAGGCCAGCAGTGGATAAGCGACCAATTGAATGGATGAGTGTGGCGTGTGTGGTTCTTGCAGCCATAGCTGCCCGCGGGGATGTTCGGGTTGTCTTTGAGTGCAACACCGGCGGGCAAGCGACACCCGCATTTGCGTTCAAGACCGTACCCGCGCCGTCGCGCAATGACGCCGCGACCAGCGCCAAGTTCACTATTGTGGATGGTGCGCGCGACCGCAACGGCGGCGATGTGAACCGGCTCAACGACGGCCGCGTTCCCCGCGACGAAGACGAGCCGCGCGCCAACTTTTTCTTTAACGCCGGAACCGACGGCGGCCGTTTGGCCGTGGATCTCGGCACCGTGATTGCCATCAAGCAGGTCCATACCTACTCGTGGCACCCAAACACGCGCGGACCGCAGGTCTATATCCTCTATGGCGCCGACGGCAATGGTGCGAACTTCAACGCCGCGCCGCGAAGGGATGTCGCGCCGGAGTCCTGCGGCTGGACGCGGCTGGCCGCCGTGGACACGCGGCCCCAGAAGGGCGAGGGTGGCGGGCAATATGGCGTCAGCATTGCCGATTCGAGCGGCGCTCTGGGCAAATTCCGCTATCTGTTGTTCGAGGTTTCGCGCACGGAATCCGACGATCCCTTCGGCAACACGTTTTTCAGCGAGATTGACGTGATTGACGCCGGCGCAATGGCACCGCCCGAACCCGCTCTGCCTTATGTTTCGAGCGCATCGCCCGCGCGCCGCGCCGATTCGCCAACATCGCCCGCCGGCACGTTGGTCTCGCGCGCCGTCGCCGGAAAATACGAGATCCTCATTGACTATTCCGAGATGCCCGAACTGAAAACATGGATCGAAACCAAGTTAAATCCGACGGTGGCCGAATGGTATCCGCGCATTGTTGAAACACTGCCCAGCGAAGGGTTTGCGGCTCCGGAGCGGGTGCTGATTGTGTTCCGGCGCGACATGCGCGGTGTGGCGGCCACGGGCGGCGGGCGAATCAGTTGTGCGGGCGAGTGGTTCAGCCGCAACCTCGACGGCGAGGCGCCGGGGGCCGTCGTTCATGAACTGGTCCATGTCGTGCAGCGCTATCGCAGCCGCGGCAATCCGGGCTGGCTGGTCGAGGGCGTGGCCGATTACATTCGGTGGTTTCAATACGAGCCGCCGTCCAAGCGGCCGCGTCCGAATCCCGACCGCGCCAAATACACCGACAGCTATCGCACAACGGGCGCATTTTTGAATTACGTGGTCGAGAATCACGACAAGAACTTCATCGCAAAAATCAACGCTGCGATGCGCGAAGGCCGCTACACGCCGGAGTTGTGGAGGGAATTCACCGGCAAAACCGTAGATGAACTGTGGGATTTGTATGTCCAAACGTTGAAGAAACCCGCCTCATAAAAACCAATCCATCCGCAGAAAGGACAAAACCAATGGCCCCTCGATATCGAGCTCTTGCGGCGGCGATGATGCTCTGGAGCGCAGCGGGTGCTGCTTGGGCTGCCGCTTCGATTTATACCGTGCCGCCGTTGACGCCTGAACAGCGCAAGAACGTGGTGCTGCGGCTTGAGATGCGTTGGGAGGCGATCCAAAAAAAGGCCGCCGGCATGGGTGTCCGCGAACTGTTCACTTTTGCGCTCGAATCGGCGGAGGCAGACTACAAAATGGAACGCATTGCCCCCGCACTGGCGCTGGCCGAACAGATGCAGGACCGCGATCCCAACAGTCCAACCTATGGCAACTTCAAGTGGCGCTGGGGCGACAAGGGGCCTGACGACCGCAACGCCGTTGAGTTCTCCATGCAGGACGCCTCGCTGCTGTGGATGCGTCATCGCGACCGGTTGGATAGCGCGGCGCGCGAGCGGCTCGAACGCCTCATCACGCTTTCCATCGAAGGCATCCGGCGCCATCGCGTCGCGGTAAGTTATACCAACATCTTCTTGATGAAAATCTGGAACTGCATCGCACTTGGCGAAAATACCAACCGCCCCGATCTGGCCCAAGAAGGCTACGGCATGTTGGACGCGTGGATGCTCTACACATGGGAAAATGGCATCCACGAGTATCTCAGCCCGACCTACTATGCGGTGGATCTGGACTCGCTGGCGCTGATTGCAAAGTTGTCTCAAAACGCGCGAGCACGCAAACAAGCCGAAATCGCCCTTCGATATTTCTGGACGGAGATTGCGGCCAACTGGTTTGCGCCCTGCGAGCGGCTCGGCGGCGCGCACAGCCGCGACTACGACTATCTCACGGGCCACGGCAATCTCGACACTTACGTGGCGCATGGTTACGCCGCGCGCGGCTGGGCGCCCAAGCCCGACGGTCTCCCCGTCCGCTTTGCCTTGCTCGGCTCATGGCTGCCGCCCGCCGACCTGCGCGAACTGGCCACGGGGTGCATCCCCCGCATGGTGCGCCAACGCTGGGGCAGCGGATCGGGCGACCGCGCGGCACACTATGTCGGGCGGGAAATCAGCATCGCGTCAGCAGGGGCGACCTATGGCAACATGGACAAGCCGCTGACGATTCAGTTCGCGCGCGGCGGGCCGCAAATGCCCATGGTCAACTTCTTCATGGACGCCCGGAACGATCCGTTCGGCAACAAGAAGGAAGTGACCGGCGGCGGGCATCTGAAGGCGCTTCACGTGGCCCCGTTTCTGATGAGCGTGCAGCGCGAGCGCGAGGTGCTGATGCTGGCATCGGCCTCGCCCGAAGACGCGGGTTTTACGCGCAACGCTCCCAATCCTGTCGGCCTGTTTTCACAACTGGTTCTGCCGCGGAGCGCGGGCGTTTCGATCTGGATCGGCGACGAGGAAACCAATCTGGCACGGGAGAAAGGCCAACGGCGCGTTCAACTCAATCAACCGGTGTTTTTGCGGTATGGAAACGCGGCAGCCGGCTTCCGCATCTTACACGCTGTGGATGTGAACGGCAAGGAAGCCGCGATTTCGCTCAACAACGACGGCAACAATCTCGATGCCATGACCCTGACCGTAATGCATTGCGCGGCCAAGCCGGAGAAAGGGCGGGCGTCGGTCGCGTTCTGGGTTCGCGCGGCTGAAAACCTCGACGAGGCCGAATTCGCGAAGTTCCGGCGGGAATTCGCGCAAGCCGAGGCAAAGGTGCAATTTGACGGCGAGCAACTGGACGTCGCGGCGCGGGGCGGGCAAGGGTTGTTGCGTCTGGCCGGCAATTTGCAAACCGGCGAGCGGTTGGCTTGCGAGGGCGCCGAAGCAGGCGCAAATGATGCCCTTCTGGCGATTGACGGCCGGGAAGTTGGGCGTGCCATTCTGCGCGAGGCCGAGCCGGTCAGAGACCTCGTTCGCGTGCAGGAATCGCTTGCAACGTTGCCGGAAACGGTTCGTTCGGCCGCACAGTTGGAGAAGCCGTTCGAGGTCGAAAACGCCTTGCTCGTTCTCGCACCGTTTGCAGTTGCCGAAGACGCGGCGGCATCGGGCGGGCGGTTTGTGTGGGTTCCGGGAGAACCGGGAGGCCAGAGTTCGCCGCCATCGCCGGGTCGGATGTTGATTCCGGTTCGCATTCCCGACGCGGGAACGTATTACCTGCACGGGCGGGTTCAGTCACCGACGCCGGCGGACGATTCCTTCTACGTGCAGATTCGATCCGCCGGCCGCCAAATCCTGCCGCAGACCGAATGGCCTGTCGGTGTTCACCGCCGTTGGTCGTGGACGCCATTCACGAACAATACCAAGAGCACGAAACCGATGGGCATCGCGCTGCCGGCGGGAGTCGCACTGGTCGAGATTCTTTCGCGCGAGGACGGAACGCGCCTCGATCAAATCCTGTTGTCGGCAAATCCTGCCCTTCCGCAGTAATTTCTTTTTCTTCCTCTGCCCGAACGCAAGGGTGAGGCGCCGTGCCGAGCTGCCCTATTGTCTCGTACGTGCCTACGTGGTAACGGAATGAACAATCCCGCACACAAAGTAGCAATTTGTGCGCTGGGGGATTTTTTTATTGCCAACGCGCCCAATGCCAGCAACACCAGTCCGCCTCCCCCGAATAGAAAGCCCAATGCGTATCGCACGCCATTGACCCATCGGTGCGGAAATCGCAGGACTTTCAAATAACACGTGTTTGG
>JAOAGV010000058.1 GCA_026415575.1 Candidatus Sumerlaeia bacterium | reverse complement strand
GCTGGGGTCGGTTCGCACCAGACCGTCGAAGCAGTTGAGGATCACGGTGGCTTCGGGAATGCCGGTGGCCTTGGCGGGGTCGAGCGTTTCGGGCTCGGCAGCCACATTGTAGCGGAGAACTTGCGGGGCCGCGGCAGGAACCCCGCCGAAGACGGTCATCGCCGCAAGTGCGGCCATCGTCGCAGCTGACATCAAGAAAAACTTCATCCAGAAACTTACGCGGTCCATGGAATTCCCCCTTTCCTTCCAACGTTTTCTTGGCCTGCCGGCGTCGAGGCTGTTGCCTATCGGCCTGACCGATCATAAAGCAACCTAAAACCTTCATAAGCATACAGGAAAGCAGCAGCCTTGCACTTCTGCCACTTCCGACGTATTGAACATGTGATTCAAACTTTAGTTTGCTGTTCGTAGTTCATGCTTCAGTGTGCCATTTGACCTCCCCGATTGAGTGGGGCAATTCTTTACGTTGGCCACAGCCGAAAATCTCCCGCTCACAAGACACTACGGCTTGCCGCCAGCCTGCGAGGGCGGGTTGTCCGCCATGCGTTGATACAGTGCAACGCGGTGGGCGATTTGTTGTGCGCGGGCTTGGTTGCCGGCGGCGCGGGCATTGGCGGCCGCTTTGGCGGCCTCGGCCGCCGCTTCGCGGAACCGGCCGGCTCGCGCGAAGTTGGCCGCCAGAAAATCGTGCAGGTCCACCGACCGGTCTATGCCGTTTTGCAGCGATTCGGCCTTGGCGCAATGCGCCAGCGGCGCCTCGATTTCGCCCTGACACGCCAGCGCTAGTGCCAGCGAGTAGTGCGATTGCGCATGATCGGGCGCGAGGGTCAGCGCCTCGCGCAACCACACTGCACTCTGCGCAAAATTGCGCTTTTGCAGCCACGCAATCCCCATCTGATAGCGCATCATCACCGGATCGTATTGCCGGTCAATCCCGCCGGGCGCCAGCCGCAGCGCTTCGCCGAGGTGGGCGATGGCCGGATCGAGTTTCCGCTGGTGGAAATAGGCCATGCCGAGATCGAAGTGGGCGCGGGCGTCGGACGGGTCGAGTTGCAGGGCCGTCGAGGTCTCGGCAATTCCCGCCGCATGTTGGCCTTTCAGATTATACAGGATGTAGCCGAGGCGCTGATGGGCGCGCACATTGCGCGGATTGATCTCGACAGCCTTGCGATACTGGCGGATGGCGTTGTCGGCGTCGCCGGCGGCCAGAAACTCATGCCCTGCAGTGACATAGGACGTGTCGTTGAGAAATTTCTCGTAAATCCTCCCGATGGCATCCGGCGGTGCATTGACAAATTCGGGGATGTTGGCCGCACGGTCGGGCTGCGTAAAGTGCTCCAGCAGCACCGGCGGCGTGCTCCGTCCCTGTTCGTCCACGTGTGTCAGGAACAGCTGCGTGTAGGCAGTATGGGCCTTCGACGAAAAGACCAGCCAGCGGCTGTTGGGCGACCAGCTGTGCCACGAGTTCATGCGGGGCAGGTTGCATTCCATGCGGCGGGCTTCGCCGCCTTCGGCCGGCACAATCCACAGCTCGCTGTCGGGCTGGAGCAGCATGAAGTTGGCGGCGCGGCAAAACACAATCCATTTGCCGTCGGGCGAAAACTTGGGAAAGTAGTTGCTCATGCCGTTGTGCGAAGCGCCGGCCAGCGGCTCCGCTTGTCCGCCCCGTCCGTCGTTCCATGGAATTTTATACAAATCGAATTTGAACGGCTTGCCTTCCTCGACAAACTCCTTCACCTCGTTCTTTTCCAGCAGAACCGATCCCTGCCCGCGAAGGGGCGGGAGACGATGCGCTTCGGCGCGCGCAAAAACCAGCGTCCGCCCGTCCGGACTCCACGTCGGATTGCTCTGCACATAGCGCGGGTCGTCTGCACCGGCAACCGCGCGAAAGGTGTTGCTGTCTTTGTAGTAGGCCACCAGAATCCCCTGAACCGGAAAGAACAACTGCGAAAACATCAGGTCGGGTTTGGGATACAGGATCGAGCGGTCCTTGACGGTGCTGACGACCACGCGTCCGTCGGGCGAAATCTGCGACAGCAGCCCGAAGGTCGGCTGTTTGTCCTCCGGACGGTAGCCGTCCCACGTGATGATGTCGCTGGAGGCCAGCGTCATGCGGCGCGCCACGCGCGTAATCACATACGAGCCTTTGTTGTTGCCGTAGTCCACGTCCATGGCCAGCCACTCGCCGCGTGCCGAAAACGAATGGCAGTTGCCGCAGACGGGCAACCCTTCCAGCACCACGGGCGGCTGCTTCGGCGACGAGACCGGCCCGAATCGCCAGCGGATGCGCGACGGGTCTTTGACGGCGTCGGCAAATGGCAGCGTTACCTCGCGGTAAAAGATCGGCGCGCCGACCTCGTCGCGGGATGTGCGGATTGCGAGGCGACCGGCCGAAAGAATCCGCGTTGGTTCGCGCCGGCGGATGCCAAGGATGGTTACGCGGGCGTCGGCCGCGATGGAGTGTCTCTTGATGGCTTCCCAGTCGCGCGGGTAGGGCTTCCACCGGGTTTGCGCCGTGATAAATGCCATCGGCTCGGCTTGGCCGTCGAACGCAAACGCCACCACCCACGTGTCGGCCCCCGACTCTTTGTCTTCCCAGCGAAATGTCGGCGCAACAATGTCGGGCGGGAAAACCGCGCCATTGAGCGGATTCTGAACAACAACGGCGCCGTGGGATTTGGTTTCATCGTAGGCGGCCAGAACCGCTTCGGGCCGGATTTCGCCGCCGCATCCCGCATGTACCGCCAGCGAGATCAACACGCCCGCAACCCCTGCCCACCGCACCGCCATATTGCAGTCTCTCCGTCAGGCCGGCGTGGCAAAATGGGCCGGCCTATTTCTTCTCCGGTTGCCCGCCCTCGCGTTCCAAAGGCACCTCGGCCAGTTCGCCCTGCGTGACACCCAGTGCGTCGTTGACAAACAAGGCCACGCGCGTGGCCGTCTCGGGCACCTCGGTTCCCGAAGTCAGCAGTGTCGCTTCGGATAGCACCAGAGGCCGGAGCGGCGAGACCGGTAGTTTGGCGACGGCCGGCGCCCGCAGGTTGCGCTCATCGTCGTAGAAAGCCAGACCCGCGTGTCCATGATAAAACACGCCAAACCGTCCGGTCAGCGTCAGAGCGTTGCCTTTGACTTTGGCTTTCATCGCTTCGCACATCACGCCGGTTTTCGTGCAGTTCAGAATCGGATAGCTGCCGCCGGTGTTCGCCGCAAACCATTCGGTGATAAATACATACGTTTCGTTGGGCTTCAACTCGGCGAACGGACTGAGCACCTCGGCTTCCATATACGGCGGCGCATCGTCCGGTGTATCGCGGATGACCACATCCTTGCCGGCGACTTTGATGGTGCCCGGCCCCTGCAGCCAGAACTCCACCGTCGCGTCGTCGGGATATTTCTTGTCGGGGAACGTCTGGAACCGCTCGACAAACACATAGCCGTTCTTGCCCATGGTCACCGCCAGCCATCCGGCCATGCTGTCGAGCGCGATTTTGCCGACCTCGCGGCGATAGTTAACCCGCATCATATTCCGCTCTTTATCGGGCCGCCACGCCGGATTGTCATACGCGCCATACAGCACGCGGTATCCTCCGGGGAAAATACTCTTGGTATTCATCGGGCACCAGGCCCACACGTCGCGGTTGTAGCCCTTCCCCTCGCGGGCGTCGCAATTCAGCTGGGTCACCTGCCAAATGCCCCAGCGCCGCGGCTTGGCGTCCACGTTGGTCATCCGCGACTCCAGCAGGACACGCGTCGAGCTGCTGGGCAGGATGATCTGCCGGTAAAACTGAATACCTGTATAGGGGTCTTTGGGGCTGGTATGGGCAATCGCGGCGGCAAAGGGCGTCAGTTTGAGAACCGCCGACGTGTGGGGCGTGCCTTCAAGCGCAGGGCCGGGCGGACCGGGCCATTGATCGGGACCACCCCAGCCTTGAGGGGCCGGCCAGAGCTTGTCGCCGCCCCAGTTGAGCCATTCGCCGCGGGGGCCGACCCCTTCAGGCGGAGGCGTCCGTCCGGCCAGAGCGGGATTGACCCACAGAAATTCAAAGTCCTTCAGTGTGTATTGAATGATGCGGCCGCCGAGATCGGGAGCCAAATGCAACTCGGCGATGCCGTTGTTCAGTTCGAGAGTGCGCCACCCTTTGTAATTCGAGTGTTTGACCTCGCTTGCGTTTGCCTGCGCCGCGATGGCTGCCGCAACCAAGACCGCCAGCGCCATCAAAATCGGTCTCGCCTGTTTCATCGCTTCTCATACCTCCTGACTACTTCATCAATCAAACCTGTCGAGTATCGCCAAACGTTTGGCCGACAATACTCGAATGCTTTCCACTATCACCTAACGGTGGAATGAGCATCCACCCTGATTCTTCCACTCAAAACCCAAAATCAAAAATCCAAAGTTTAGCCGTACACACCGTATTCCTGCAACGTTTCCCACATGGCCATTATGTTTTCCGGCGGAACATCGGCCTGAATGTTGTGCACCGTGTTGAAGATGAACCCTCCGCCGGGGGCGAGGTCTTCGATTCGCCGCCGGACCTCGTCGCGCACTTCCGCCGGTGTCCCATAGGGCAAAATGTGCTGTGTATCTACGCCGCCGCCATAAAAGGTCAGGTCCTTTCCATACCGCCGCTTGAGTTCACGGGTGTCCATTCCCGCCGCGCTCACCTGAACAGGATTTAAAATGTCAATGCCCGACTCAATCAAGTCTGGAATGAGCGAGGCGACCGCCCCGCAGCAATGATAAAAGATGCGCACGCGCGTTTTGGCTTTCTGTTTGATGAACGCAAACAGCCGCGTATGGCGCGGCTTGATCATCGAGCGATAGAGGTCCGGCGACACCAGTGGCCCGAACTGCCCGCACAAGTCGTCGGCCTCCGAGACTATCATCACGTTCTCGCCGACCGTCTCGAGCGCCCGCTCCCAGTATTGCATCTTGATCTCGCACACTTTGTCCATCAGCGCTTCGGCCAGCGCCGGATTGCCCAGCATGTCGGCGTAAAAATTGTCGAACCCCCGCATCCACATGGCGATCTCGAAAATCCCCGGCGCATTGCGGCCCAGCACGTATGCGACCTGCCGCACGTTCATCAATTCATCGGCCCGCTCGGCCATCCCTTCGAACCGTCCCGCATCGAGCGGGTCGGGAAAGCGAACGCCGGCCAGTTCCGAAACATCGGAAATGTTCGCCAGCGGATGCACGCGCATATCGTAGTAGAAGCCGCCGTCTTCGGGCATCCACCACTCAATCCCCCACTCGTCGCGCATCTTATGATAGCCGTCTTCGGTCCACTTCGGTTTGACAAAGCCGCGCGCGCCGCCCGGATTGAGACCATACACGTCCACCCGCAGCCGCTGTTTCACGTCGTCGTGCACGCGCGCCAACTGCTGGTGCTCATCCTCGATGGCAACCGGCACGTCGGGCAGCCCCAGATACTGCCGCAGCCGCCGATACGCCTTCTCGTGGATGCCCGTCAGAACCGTGCCTCCAAGATCGTAAGGCACGCGGTCGGGCTCCCGATGATCGAGCGCCGCCTCGACCCGCGTTCGACTAGTCCATGTTTCCGACATGGCGTCCCCCCTCCACAGCGAAAAGGATTATGCATTTTTCCGGCCGATTCGATCCAGCAAAACCGCCAGCAAAAGAATTGACCCCACCACGGCCTTCTCCCAGTGCACCTCAATATTCAGCGTGCGGATGGCCGGCAAAATCATCGCCAAAAGGACGCAGCCCAGAAAGGCGCCAAACACCGTCCCCTTCCCGCCCGACAGACTGGCGCCCCCGACAATCACCGCCGTGATGACTTTCAACTCATCGCCTTCACCCTGATTGGGGGCCGCCGAATCCAGCCGCGCCGCAAACAACAGCCCCGCCAACGCCGCCAGCAATCCCGACAGGCAGTAGTTGAACATCTTGATGCGGTTGACCGCTATGCCGCTCAGCCACGCCGCCTGCTCGTTGCCCCCGATGTAATAGTTCTGGCGGAAAAACCGGCTCTTGCGCAGCAGCACGTCGGCCACAACGACCAGCGTCAGCGAAATGACAATCGGCATCTGGACTCCGGCCACACGCCCCTGGCCCAGCCAGCAAAACTGCGGCCCGAAATCCGACCGGCTCATCCCGCCCGAAACTACATGCGTCAAACCCCGCGCCAAGAGCATCATTCCCAATGTCGTAATGAACGGATTGATTCCCAGCCGCGCCACGATCCAGCCGTTGATCAGGCCCATTGCCGCCCCGACACACAGCCCCGCCAGAAACGCCAGCGGCCATGCCAGTGTGATCGCCGGGTGCTTCATCAACATCGCCGCGGTCATTGCCGACAGCGCCGCCACCGACCCGACCGACAGGATCAAACCCGCCCGACACCAGAAGCATCGTCATCCCGCACGCAATGATGGCGAATCCGGACAGATACAGCAGGATTGTATTGATGGTTGCCGGCGATAGAAAACGCGGATCATAGGCCCACATGGCGAGGGCAAAGGCAATTACCACCAGAAAAATACGGATTTCCGGCACGCGCTTGAGCGCCGCCCATCCACGCAAAACTGCCGGGTCTGTCGTTCCCACTTCGGCAGGCTCCTTCTTCCGCCTGTAATCCACGCTTCAGCGTGCCGTTTGTGGTTCACACTTCAGCGCGCCGTTATTTCCCGCCGCCCTCCTGCAGCAGGGTTCAGCGTGGCCCCAATACAAAAACCAGCAGAAAGGTGGCTTTTGATACCGCAATCTGAAGATTGATCCACATCCGGTTGCGATCATATTTGACCTGAGCCCCCGACGGATTCATCCGCCTGAAGGCAAGATTCCGCGCTTGCGCCGAGCGCCGCAGCGATGATGCCCTCCTCGGTTGCCTGTGCGCGGTCAAACGTTTCCACAATTCGCCCCGCACGCATCACCAGCACGCGGTCGGACATGCCGAGAATCTCCTGCAAATCTGAGGAAATCAATAGAATCGCGGTTCCCTTTTGCGCCAGTTCCCGCAGATAGCCATAGATTTCCCCGCGCGCGCCGACGTCCACGCCGCGCGTCGGCTCGTCGGCAATCAGCACGCGCGGCTCGATGCCGATCCATGCGGCCAGCAGGACCTTTTGCTGATTGCCACCCGAAAGATTACCGACGGTTTGGTGGACATCGGGCGTGACAATCCGAAAGCGCTGCCGGCTGGTCTCGGCATAGTCGTCCAACCGCCGGTCGCGCAACAAGCCCGCGGCGGTGCTGAATCCGCGGGCTGTGCATGCCCGCGCGCGGCTGACCCACGGCGCCGCAAGATTATCCCGCACGCTGTGGCGCAAATACAGTCCCAAGGCTTTTCGATCTTCCGTCACATAGGCAATGCCGGCGTCCATGGCCTCGCCGGCACTGCGGGGCCGGATACGGCGCCCGTCCAGCCAAATCTCCCCTTCCGTCGCGGGTGCAAGTCCAAACAGTGCGCGCCCCACTTCCGTCCGACCCGCCCCAACCAGCCCGGCCATGCCAACAATTTCGCCCGGCCGCAAATCGAACGCGACATCGCTGAACGCCCCGCGCCGCCCCAATCCCCGCACACGCAGACGCGGCGGCTCTGCGGTCTGCTTTTCCTCCACACGGTGCGGCTCGCCGTATATATCGCGCAACTCGCGCCCGACCATCAGGCGAATCAAGTCGCGCTCGGTCACCTCACGGCGCGGCAGGGTTGCCACGCGCCGCCCGTCGCGCAGCACCGTGACGCGGTCGGCCAGTTCCAGCACCTCCGGCAGGTGGTGCGATACATAGATGATTGCCGTGCCTTCGCTGCGCAGGCGGCGGATTAGCGAAAACAGCGTTTGTGTTTCGCGCTGCGTCAGCGAACTGGTCGGCTCGTCAAACAGCACCAAGCGCGGCCGCGACGACAGCGCTTTGAGAATCTCGACCACCTGCCGCCCGGCCACCGACAGGTGCTCGACCGCTGTGTCCGGCCCGATCCCGATCTCAAACAAGTCGAGGAGTGCTTGCGTCTGGCGCCGCAGGTCGCCGCGCCGGATGAAATTCCAGCGGTTGACCGGCTGGCGGTTGGCAAAGATGTTTTCAGCCACCGAGAGCGTTCCGACCAGACTCAGTTCTTGAAACACGGCGGCGACGCCCGCGCACAGCGCTTCGTGGCCGTTGCGAAAATGCACGCGCCGAAGCTGGGCAGGCTCTTTATCTGCGTGTTCGGATTGCCCTGTTTGGAGGGGACTGTGAGAAACACTATCGGCGGATGGCATGCGATCGGCATGCGACGCGCGGTGCGCCAGAAATATCTCGCCGCTGTCGGGCGGCAGCGTTCCGGCCACGATATGGATCAGCGTGCTCTTGCCGGCACCGTTTTCGCCGACCAGTGCATGCACCTCGCCCGCATTCACGTCGAGGTCCACGCCGTCGAGCGCAAGCACCGCGCCGAACCGCTTGCAAATGCCTGCCAGCCGCAGAACCGGATGGGATGCATTTACCACCGTTTCTCTCTCATTGCAAAAGCATGGGGTCTAAACTTCCGTTTCCGTTCGTAGTTCATGCTTCAGCGTGAACTACAGGCTCATGGAAATCAATTTCGATCGCTGCCGGCGGCTCACCCGCAAGTGGGCGTATCGAAACCGCTCCGCAGGGTCAAGAGCAGACGTTGTGGTGAATCCTTGCAATCCAAACACCGCTTGAGCACAATAACACTTGGCGGTTCTCCTTGAGCGCCCCATGGACGATCGGTGAGATTATCGCGGCTAAAGGGATTTGAGATGTCCATCCGTACCAAGGAAAAATGCAGATAATGTCGTCCGGGTTTTCAATCCAAAATCCTGTGGACGAAATGCTGCGAATGGGAAAAGCAGGCGTCTTATGAACCTGCCAGCCTTGTTTCGCCTCAACGCCCTGAACCGGAAGCTGGCGCGGGACATCTGGCGCGCCAAGGGCCAAGTCGCCGCCGTTACCGCCGTCATCCTGTGCGGCATCGGCGATTTCGTCATGACGCTGTCGGCCTACCGCAACTTGCAGCTGACGCGCGACACCTATTATCGGGAGTACCGCTTTGCAGACTTCTGGATTCCGCTCGAACGCGCCCCCAAATCCGCCGTCTATAAAGTCGCCGCGCTGCCGGGCGTCACCCGCGCCCGCGGCCGCATTGTCCACGAAGTCAATCTCGACATTGCCGGCGATGACGATCCCAAGATCGGCCGCTTGATCTCCATGCCCGACAAACCGCAGCCCGTTCTCAACGACCTCTGCCTGCTCAAAGGACGTTATTTTTCCGGCGATGCCCTTGACGAGGTGATTGTCAGCGACCGGTTTGCCCAAGCGAACCGCCTGAAGGTCGGCGACCGCCTTCGCGTGACGATCAACAATCGCAAGGAGACGCTGCGAATTGTCGGCACGGCATGCACGCCCGAATATGTTTATATGATTCGCAACACCGCCGAGTTCCTGCCCAACGACAAGGGCTTCGGCGTTCTGTTCGTCAAAGAAACGTTCGCCGAAATGATCCTCGACATGCGCGACGCCTGCAACGAGATCATCGGTGCGGTGGATTCGCCCGAACGCATCGCCCCCTTGTTCGACCGCGTCCGCGACGTCCTCAAACCCTACGGCGTGCTGGCCACCATCAAGCAATACGACCAGATTTCCAACCGCTTCATCTCGGACGAAATCACGAATCTAGGGGTTGCGGCGCGCATCAATCCCAGCATCTTTCTGGGCGTGGCGGCGTTGATTCTGATGCTGATGCTTGCCCGCATGGTCAAGCGCGAGCGCACGGAAATCGGCGTTCTCAAGGCCTACGGGTACAGCGATTTCGCCATCACGCTGCATTATCTGAAGTTTGCCCTCCTGGTGGCGGTGGCCGGATGGGCGGGCGGACTGGCGCTGGGCGAATGGCTCGGCCGCTGGGTCATAGGGTTGTATCAGCAGTTTTACCAGTTTCCGCTGCTGCGCCACCGGTTTCACGGCGACGTGCTGGCAATCAGTCTGGCCATTTCGCTGATCTCCGGTGTGGTGGGAGCGTCGGTGGCCGTCGTGCGCGTGCTGCGAATTGCGCCGGCGGAGGCAATGCGGCCGGAAGCGCCGCGACTGGGCGGGCCGATCCTGCTCGAACGGGTCGGCTGGCTCTGGCGGCGCGTCAGTTTTTCGTGGAAAATGATCCTGCGCAACATCGCACGCTACAAGGTCCGCGCCGGCGTAACCGTGCTGGGCGTCGCGCTGGCCACGGCCATCCTGCTCATCGGCCGGTTCATCGTGGACTCGATGGACCGCATGATGGAGCACCAGTTCCGCGACGTGCAGCGGCAGGACCTGCGCGTGTCGTTTGAACGCGAGCGGGGCAAGGCCGCTCTGGGCGACCTGCGGCGTCTCGATCACGTCCGGCGGGTCGAGCCGCTGTTCGAGTATCCCTTCGAGCTGTCGTTCGGCTGGCGGAAAAAAGAACTATTGGTGACCGGTCTGGCCTCCGATGCGCAGCTGTTTCGGCTGCTCGACACCGAAGGCCGGCCGATTGACACGGCCGACGAGGGGCTCTTGCTTTCCGAACGGACGGCGGCGGAGTTGGGCCTTCGCGCAGGCGACCGTGTGCGGCTCAAGCCGATGATCGGCAAGGTGCAGCGGGAGCGCTGGGTGAGTGTCCGGCCGCCTGTGCGGCAGTATTTTGGCGCCGGCGCCTACATGCGCCTCGACGCCCTGTCGCGCCTGATGGGCGAAGACCTCGCGGTCAATGCCGCGCTCCTGCGGATAGACCGCGGCGCCGAGCGGGCGGTCAACCGGCGCCTCAAGGAGATCCCCGGCGTGGCAACGGTCGAAATCAAAGAAGAGGCAATCGAGCGGTTTCGGAAAACCCTCGCCGAGTCCATGTATATCATGAACACCATGCTTCTGCTGTTTGCGGGCGTGATCGCGTTTGCGATCATCTACAATGCCACGGCCATTACCATTACCGAGCGGGCGCGGGAACTGACCTCGCTTCGCGTGCTGGGCTTTTCGCTGGGCGAGGTGGGGCGGATTGTGTTCCGCGAGAACTGGCTGCTATCGGCTTTCGGCGTGGCGTTCGGCATTCCGCTGGGACTGTGGATTTGCCGGATTCTCGTCAAGGCGTTCGACACCGATCTTTATCGCTTGCCTTTCCATATTCGGGGGCGGACGTATGTATTCGCGGCTGCGAGCATCGCGGTGTTTGTGCTTTTGGCGCACTGGAGTTCGCGGCGGCGTCTGGCCAGATTCGACATGGTGGAAGTGCTGAAAAGCAGGGAATAAGGATGAAGAAGGGAGCGACAAGTGCCGCGATCGGATACCATCTTCCGACTTACCAACCCATGTGCTGTCTCTTGCTGTTATTCGCTTTTCCGGTTTTGAGTGTGGAACAACGATATGGGCCATTTCATTGGAATTTCTTCGTAACGTGGCCTTTGGCCACAGCTAAAGAGGTTAGAGGCAAGAGGTTAGAAGTTAGACTCCCAAATTGGCTGGATGTTTAGACCGAAGAGTCGAAGTATGGTATATGTTTAGCCAAGCCTTTGGAGTGCGGCAGCCATGCTGCCGCTTTGCTCTCCGACGGCCCTAACCCAGCCAAACGGGGCTTTTTTTGGGAAACCAAACGTTTCTTTTCACAACGAACGATTAAGAAAGCGGCACCATGGCTGCCGCACTCCAAAGCTAGCATGGCTTCCGGCCACAACCAAAGAGGTCGGAGGCAAGAGGCTGGAAGTTAGAAAAGATCTTCGCAAATTAGCTGGATGTTTAGACCGAAGAGTCTGGAGCGACTTGGTCCAAAGAACCGGTTTATCAAGGCCAACGGTAGCGGCGACCATTGACGCCCTTCACCGATTGGGGATTGTCAAAGAGATAAGCGGCAAGCAACGTGATATGAAGCGATGGATCGCCATAGCAGTGATAGCCGGAGCACTCGGCGTCGGCTGGGCTTGGATCAAGACGCGCCCGCTGGTGCTGCCAACCGTTCAGCCTGCCGTCGGCGACATCGCCGAATTTGTCGCCGAGGACGGCAAAACCCGCCTCGATCAGGAGTATATCATCACCATGCCGATTGCCGGTCGGATTTTTCGCATCGAACTCGGAGAGGGCGATGCGGTGACCAGCGGCCAAGTCCTTGCCCGCATAGACGACTTCGATCTGCGGCAGCAACTGGCCAAGGCTTATGCCCAAATCGAAGAACTTCGCCGCATGATCGAGGGGGTGGATCAAGCCAAGCCCAAACCCGAAGACATCGAGGCGGCCCGGCTCAAGGTCAACGAGGCGGCCCTCCAGCTGCAAAGCGCCTCGCGCGCCACCGAGATTGCCCGCATCAATTTCGCCGACGCGGAGCGCGAACTTCGCCGCATGGAAACCCTTCTGGCCGACAAGGTGGTTCAGCGCGCACAGTTCGACGCCGCCAAACGTGCGTATGACACGGCCCGTGAAACTCTGGCCAACAGTGAAATCCACGAGCGCGCCGCCAGCCAAACGCTCGAAATTGCGCGCGTGGCCTATGACCGAATCTGCAAGTCCGTGGACGACAACGAATATCAACGCGGCGTGCATCTGGCGCAAATCCAACAAACTTCCGCCGGCATTGCCCTGCTCCGCGACCAACTGGCCAAGACCGTCATCCGCTCGCCGGCCAACGGCCTTGTTCTCGAACGCTATGTCAAAGACGAGCAGGTGCTGCCGGCCGGAACGCCCCTGTTGAAAATCGGCGACATGGAGAGCATCGAGATCGAAGCGGACATTCTTTCCGAAGAGGTCGGGCGTGTGCGCGCCGGCCAGAAGGCCGAGATCAGCGGCAAGGCACTCGGCGGCCGCATCATCGAGGGAACGGTCAAGCGGATTTATCCGGGCGGATTCAAGAAAATCTCCGCGCTTGGCATCGAGCAGCAACGCGTCAAGGTCATTGTGGCGTTCGACAACTGCGATGTGCGGCTGCGGCCCTACGTCAGCGTGGACCTGCGCATTATTGTGGACGAACGCCGGAAGGTGCTGACTGTGCCCGAACAGGCCGTGTTCAAGTCCGGCGACCAATGGGCCGTGTTTGTCATCCGCGGCGGTCGCCTCGTACTTCAGCCCATCTCCATTGGGTTGCGCAACGACCTGCTGGTCGAGGTGACCGACGGTTTGACAACGTCGGCGCGGGTGGTGGCCGAGCCGACCAATGACCTGCGCGAGGGGCTGCGGGCGAAATAGGTTGGCGGCAGATGCTGTCAGCGCCAGGCTCCGACAGCCCTCCAAATGGATGAGGTTTGTATTGACAGAGCCTGTGGTTTGCGGCTACCAACAATCTCGCAAACCTTTCGCGACGAAGCACTTCCTTTTGATTCTACTAAATAAAAAGGGGCACAACACATGAAGACAGGCAAGGCGACAAGGGAAACGTGTGCGGCTGCGGCCGGACGTAACCGTTTGGTTGCAGTGCTGGTGCTTGGGATCGGAGCGATGCTAATCGCCGCCTCGCCGGCAGAGATCATTACCCGCAAGGACGGTCGAAAAATCGAGGGACAGATAGTCCGCGAGGAAGCTGATGCTGTGATTATCCAGACCACGTTCGGGCAGTTTCGGATTGCGCGCGACCAGATCGCCTCGATTACCGGTCGGCGCGCCCTTTCGCAAAGTGAACGCGAGGCCGAGGATGCCCTTGCGGCCGGCAATCTCGACCGCGCGCTCGCCAAACTGCAGGAAGCCCTCAAAGAGGCCACGACAGCGGCAAGCCAGAAAGCCCTTCAGGATCGGATTGCCGAAGTTAACAAGATGATTCAGGAACGCGAGGAAAAGGAATTCGCGTTCCAACTGTCCACGGCCGACCGGCTGATCCAGGAGAAGCGCTTTTCCGAAGCCCGCGATGAGCTGAAACGGCTGCTCGAACGCAATCCCGACCCCAGTCCGGCGGCCAAAGTGATCCGCCGCCGTCTCTGTCAAGCCTATCTGGCCGAGGCGCAGTTCTACAAAGATACGATCAACTACCCCGAAGCAACCGACATGTATAAGCGCGCGATTGAAGTGACGCCCGACGAGGCCGAACCCTATCTGCGAATGGCGCGCTTCCTCGTCCAGCGCGATGCCAAGCCCGCCGAAATTATTGAGTATTATACCAAAGGTATCGAACGGGCGCTGAAAACCGAAAAAGAATCGGCGCTTCTGGACGACTACTACAAGCTGGGGATTGCCTACATCAAAGCCGGCTCTGCGCGCGTGCCCGACGAAAAACTGCTCCGCGAGGGCATCCGCTGCCTGTTGATTGTCTCGCGCGACGGCGGAACAACCTACACCGCCTTTGCCGCCAGCCGCCTCGAAGACGCCTTTGTCCAACTCAGCAAGACCAACTACGACGCCGACGCCATGATCCAGATGCTTCAGTCCACGCTCGAAATCAATCCCAACGCCCAGAAAGCGCGGTGGATTCTGGCCGAGGTCTATGGGAAAAAACGCGACTACGAAAAAGTAATCGAACATTTGACCACCATCGAGGCCAATGCGAAGGCCAGCAATGATGTGATTCCCGAAGAACTCTACTATCGTTTGGGCCTTGCCTATCTGTCCATGCCGACGCCGAATCAGGAAAAGGCGTTGGAGGCTTTTGAAAATGAAATCCGCCAGAACCGCCTCAACTACATGGCGCTCATCCGCGCGGCGGAGCTGCATGCCCAAATGGGCACCTATGACGACGCCCTCCGCTATTGCAACCAAGCAATCGCCCTGCGCAAAGAACGCCCTGAGGCCTATCTGGTTGCCGCCGAAACGCACACCCGCCGCTCGCTGCCCGATGACACGGCGCAGGCGCAGCGCTTCCTGCGGCAAGCACTGAATCTCAAGGCCGACTTTCATCCCGCCCGCATCAAACTCGCCGCCATAGACATCCTTGCCCAGCGACGCGCCGAACAGCCCAATTACGCCAACGCTCAGGCCCTGCTGTTCAAAGTCCTTGCCGACATCAACGAAATCCCGCCGTCGAAATTGACCGATGAAGACCGCAAGGCCAAGGGCGAAGCAATCTTCTGGCTGGCTCGAATTGAGGATGAAAAACGCAACTGGCGCGAAGCCGCCAATATGTTTAAAAGCGCCCTGACCGAATATCCCAATTTCCCCGAAGGCTATCGCTATCAAGGCAACGTCCTGATCATGCTCGATGCCTTTGACGACGCCAAGAAGAGCTATCTCAAGGCTGTCGAACTCGAACCGGCCAATCCCGAAACTTATCTTCTGTTGGGCAAACTCTGTCAGAATAATCTTAAGAAGTACGCCGAGGCGCTCTCCTACTACAAGCAATATCTGGACAAAGGCGGCTCGGAAGTCGAGACCGTACGGCGGTGGATGCGCGAGTGCGAAAGCTCCATGGGAACTGCGCCTGCGGCGGAGCAGGCGTCTGCTCCCGCTCCGGCTGCCGAAGCGCATCCCACCACAGCCGGCGCCCCAGCCTTGCCTGCGCCCGCTGCTGTGCGGGATGCCGCAACCACCCCGACCAAGCCCGTCTCTCCGGCGCCGAATGCGCCGCCACGAGGATAGGCCGCAGGAGACTATGCCCACGTGAGGCCCGCCCAGCCCACTCCGCCCATGCCGTCCGTTCAATTCACCCGCCGGGCCTCTCCCTTGTGCTGGGTCTTCTCTCTGGCTTTTGCCGGTTTGCTTTCGGCCTGTCGCACCCCAGCTCCTTCGGCGCCGCCCCAATACCAACCCGTCGAAAGCCTGTTGACCATCATCGCGGAATTTCAGCGCTACCGCGATGCCGATTTTTACAGTTTCCCCTACCCGAAGGATGTATCGGGTCAGAATGTGTTCAAAGCCACTTTGGTGCGGCTGGCCAACTACGAAACTCTCTATCCGAAGAAATACGGCGAGTTGATCGCCTATACGCGCGCGCAGGCCTATGCGCGGCTGGGCGAATATGAAACCGCCGAACGGTTTTGCAGGGAAGCGCTGGCGTTTCGCGGCGAGTTGGCCGACAAGTGCGCCGAGGACTTGAAAACCCTCGCTGAGTTTCGCACGGCCGCGGCCCATGCCCGCGCGGCTGAAACCCTTGCCGACTTCCAGAAGGCGCTCGAAGAACGGATCGCCCGCTGCCGCAGCCTCGTGGACCGGTATCCCAAACAAGAACCGTGGCGCTCGCTGGCTTTGTGCGAGTGGGAACAGGCCGAGGTGGATTTGGCCGAGTTTCAATGGGCCAACCGGCAGGTGATGCGCGACGGGCCGAAGCGCGCCATGGACTATCTCGAAGCGCTTCGCAACCGCCATCGGCAAAGCAAAAACTTCCATCGGCATACCTTGCGGCTGGGCGATTGGGCCTTTGAAATGGCCGAAGAGTATTCGATTCTTTTCCCGCCCGAACGCGCCGCCTTCTTGTGGGAGGAATTCGAGCGTTGGACTGCGCGGGCGCGAAGTCTCTATCTGGAAGTGGCCCAAAGCTTCGGCGCCGCCGAACGCATCGAGGCCGCCGCACGCCAAGCCGCTCTCGAAGCCCTCGAACACCGCGTCCGCAGCCTGAATCAATAAAAGCCTATCGGCGCAGCCCAACTCTTGCAACGGCGTGTGGGTGTCTGTTTGGCGCCGCAGAAAGTTCCAGACGGGCTCATGAGCTGGATGCATCTCTTGAAATCGGGAGACGCTTCCCCCGAGCGCAAGCGAGACCGTCGCGTGATGACGAAAACCCCTTCGCACAGCGCCAAGCGATTTGGACTGCGGCAGCCATGCTGCCGCTTTGCTGAAATTGTCCCTCGTCAGACAAAGCGTCGGCGCTGCGGAAAGAACCCCGCTTGGCAGGGTGAACCAAAAGAAAGGGGGAGCACGACTCCCGCAGTCCAAAGCCTATGCCGGAAGGTTTGATCTTGGCATAAAAGAAAGCGGCAGCATGGCTGCCGCAGTCCAAAGTAGCCAAGGATTTGTGTATAATAGCAAGGGTGCTGCCTTAGTTCTTTTTGTTTTCGCCCTTCCAGCCCCAATAAGGCCACAGTATGATCGAACAACCTTCCCGCGATTTCGGGAAAAGCTCCCTCATGAGCCGCACAGCTCGCAATTTACTTGCATCCCGCCGCCGGCTCTTTTAGCTGTTCGGATGGCATCGTGCGGCGGTGCTTTGCCATCCTATTCAAGGAGAACTCCCATGAGGAAGGGGCGCTTGAGGGCATGTGTATTGGTGGTAACACTCGCAGCGGGGCTGGCGACGTTGCCGGGCGCGGCGCCGAAGCCGGCGGTCGTGACGGAGTCATCCCGCGCCATTCCCATCGCCTATCAGGTGGATGTCGTAGTGGTAGGCGGCAGCACAGGGGCGGTTGCCGCGGCAGTCGAGGCAGCGAAATCGGGTGCCAGAGTTTTTCTTGCCGCGCCGCACCCGTATCTCGGCGACGATATGGCGGGCACACTGCGCGTCTGGCTTGAACCGGCAGAGAAAGCCGCGCATCCGCTGGCCCAAAAAATCTTCTCCGCCGGCAATCCCGCCAAGCCGTTCCACATCAAGAAAACCCTCGACGAGGCGCTTCTGGAAGCCGGCGTCGAGTTTCTCTTCTCCTGCTATGCAACCGACGTTCTGCGCGACGCCGCAGGCAATCCCGCCGGTATTGTCATGGCCAACCGCGCCGGGCGGCAGGCCGTCGTGGCCAAAGTCATCATTGACGCCACCGACCGTGCATGGGTGGCGCGCATGGCGGGCGGGCAGTTCGGCAAGTTTCCCGCCGGACTGCAAACCGTGCGTCGCGTGGTCATTGGCGGCGAGCCGCGCACGGGCGAAAACGTGACCGCGCGCAGAATCGAGCCCGGTTTCACGGTCAAGGAAAAGGCGGGCGAAAAAACGTATCCCATCTATGACTACGAAGTCCGCCTGTATATGAAAGACGGCGATTTCCCTTCGTGGGCCGAGGCCGAACAAGTGGCCCGCGACCTCACCTATCATCCGGATCAGGAGTTCACCTCCGACGATCTGTTCCAGATTCCGCCCGATCCGATGAAGGGCGAAAAGGCGGCCAAGGGCAAATGGAGCGGCGTGGCGAAACTCGATTTGGCGGCGTTTCGTCCGGCGGGTGTTCCGCGGCTCTATGTCTTGAGCGGCGCGGCGGATATTTCGCGCGAGGCGGCTGCGCAACTCCTGCGGCCCGACGCGCTCATGCAAATGGGCACACGGGTCGGCGCTGCAGCGGCCAATGAGGCGCGTTCGCTTCCAGCACCGAAGACGGTCAAAGTTGCCGGAACGAAAACCGAACCGGTGGCGCCGGGCGATGTCAAAGAAACCCTGATCGGTCTTCGCTCGTTTCAATCGCTTCCGACCCTGCCGCAAGACGAACGCTCGCTGCCCGTTCTCGGCAGGTATGATGTCGTGGTGATCGGCGGCGGCACCAGCGGCGCACCGACGGGGATTGCCGCCGGACGCCAGGGCGCCAAAGTGCTGGTCGTCGAATATCTGCACGGCCTCGGCGGCGTTGGCACGCTCGGTGCAATCAGCAAGTATTACCACGGTTATCGCGGCGGTTTTACAGCCGAGGTCGAAGGCGGCGGCTCGTGGCGCATCGAACAACGTGCCCAGTGGTGGCGCTCCCAACTCATTCAGGCCAACGCCGACATCTGGTTCGGTGCGATGGGCTGTGGCGCGTTTGTGGACAAGGGGGTTGTCACCGGCGCGGTGGTCGCTACGCCGCAGGGCCGCGGCGTGGTCCTCGCCAAAGTGGTGGTGGACGCCACCGGCAACGCCGACATTGCAGCGGCGGCGGGCGCCGAATGCCGTTATACCAACGAGACCGACATTGCCGTGCAGGGCGTCGGACTTCCCCCGCGCGAACTCGGCGCCAGCTATACCAACACCGACTTCACCCTCACCGACGAAACCGACATGATAGATGTCTCGAGCCTGTTCGTTTATACCAAGAGCAAATACAACCCCGGCACCTTCGATATGGGCCAGCTGGTGGACACCCGCGAGCGGCGCTGCATCGTCGGCGACTTTACCATCAATGTCCCCGATCAAATGATCGGCCGCACCCACCCCGATACCATCGCGCAGGCTCAAACCAACTACGACACGCACGGCTATACCATTCATCCGCTCTTCAACGTCCACCATCCCGACAAGGCCATAAGTTTCCGCACGTGGATTCCCTATCGCACGATTTTGCCAAAAGGACTGGACGGTATTATGGTCGTGGGACTGGGCCTCAGCGCCCATCGCGACTCGATCCCGCTCGTGCGGATGCAGCCCGATTTGCAGAACCTCGGCTATGCGGCGGGCGTGGCGGCGGCCATGTGTGCCAAGGGCGACCACGGCACGCGCTCGGTCAACATCCGCGAACTGCAAAAACATCTGGTCGAAACCAACTGTCTGCCTGCAAGCGTTCTGACCGACGAAGACTCATTCCCGCTGCCGGATTCACGTGTGGCCGAGGCGGTTGAAAAAGTCAAAGACCGGGCCGCCAAAGACTATCACGTAGAAGTCGCCGTGATCCTTGCCCATCCCGACAAGGCGCTGCCGCTTCTGCGCAAGGCCTATGCGGCCGCACCGGCCGGCGAAGGCAAATTGATCTACGCCAAAATCCTCGGCTTTCTCGGCGATCCAACCGGCGTCAAAACCCTCATCGAGGCCATCGAGTCGTCAAAGACGCTCGACCGCGGCTGGAACTATCGCGGCATGGGACAGTTCGGTGCAAACATGAGTCCGCTGGACAATCTCATTTTGGCGGCGGGCCGAACGCGCGACCGCTCAGCCACGCCGGCAATTATCGAGAAGCTGCTCCTGCTCGACCCCAAGCAGGACTTCTCGCATCACCGCGCCATTGCCCTTGCCCTCGAAGCGCTCGGCGATCCGGCGGCCGCCGCTCCGCTTGCCGAAGTGCTTCAGCGGCCCGGCATGAGCGGCTGGGCCATGACCTCGCTCGAAAAAGCCAAAGAATGGGAGACGACGGGTTCGACCGAAGGAATGAACTCGCTGGAGACGCGGCGCAATTCGCTGCGCGAGATTATGCTCGCCCGTGCGCTCTATCGCTGCGGCGACAAGGATGGTCTGGGAAAGAAAATCCTGCAGGAATACGAAAAGGATTTGCGGGGCCACTTCGCCGCCCATGCCCACGCCGTGCTGAAAGCGGGCGCGAAATGATGCGCAGGCTAAGAATCCGTTGATTGACACATTGCAATGCAGTGGAGCAAATTCATCCTGCTTAGGGAAAATTGATGATCATTTCCGATGGCACAACTGATCCGCGAGCGGGAACAATCACATCCTGAACGACCTGAGGATGTCAAACCGGCCCGGAGGGAAACGACCGCAAAGCAACAAGCCAAATAGCCAAGGAGGAACTCATGACATCCCGACCTGCCTGCACTTCCCGCCGACAGTTTCTGCGGCGCACCAGCGGCGCGGTTCTTGCCCTGCCGACCATCATCACCGGCAACGCCCTCGGCGCACCGGCCAAGGGCATCCCGCCGGCCAGCGAGAGAATCCTGATCGGCGCCATTGGTGTCGGCAATCAGGGCCGCGGCAATATGCGCCAGCACATCCAGAACATCATTGCCGTTTGCGAAGTGGACAGCCAGCGGTTGGCCGAGGCCAAGGCGACGGTCGAAAAAGCCACCGACCGAACCTGTGCCGCCTACGGCGATTATCGCAAACTTCTGGAAAACAAGGACGTGGACGCCGTCATCATTACCACGCCCGACCACTGGCACGCCCTGATTACGATCCACGCCTGCATGGCCGGCAAGGATGTCTATTGCGAAAAGCCGCTGACATTGACCATCCGCGAAGGCCGCGAGATGGTCAAAGCCGCGCGCAAATACAACCGTATAGTCCAGACGGGCAGCCAGCAGCGGTCGGCGGACAACTTCCGCCTCGCGTGCGAGTTGGTCCGTTCGGGGCGGCTGGGCAAAATCCACACCGTCCGCGTCGGCATTTCCGGAGTGAATTTCAGCGGACCGCCCGTTCCCGACAGCGACCCGCCGCCGGAATTGGACTATGACATGTGGCTCGGCCCCGCACCGCAGCGTCCCTACAACAAACTGCGCGTTCACTACAACTTCCGCTTCTTCTGGGATTACTCCGGCGGCCAGATGACCAACTGGGGCGCACACCATCTCGACATCGCGCAGTGGGGCTTGGACATGGACAACAGCGGCCCTGTCAGCGCCGAAGCCAAAGCCCGCTTTCACAAGGACAACTGGTATGAGGTGCCCCAATGGTGCGAGGTAACCTATAAATACGCCAACGGCATCACGATGATCTGCGGCCAGAGCGAGCGCGGCGGCACCACCTTCGAAGGCGAGAACGGCGTGATTTATGTCAATCGCGGCCGGCTCGAATCCAAGCCCGAAGCCATCATCAAGGAGCCGCTGAAGGAAGGCGACGTCCGTCTCTACGTCAGCAAGAACCACCACGGCAACTGGCTCGAGTGCATCAAGACGCGCAAACTGCCGATCTGCGACGTCGAAATCGGCCACCGCTCGGCAACCGTCTGCCATCTCGGCAACATTGCGATTCGTTCCGGCCGCAAAGTCACGTGGGACCCGGCAAAAGAGGAAATCGTCGGCGATTCCGATCACGCGAAAATGGTTCATTACAGCTATCGCGCGCCATGGCAACTGCCGGCGCTTTAACCATCCATCTCAAAGGGAGGTTTGTTCACATGATGATTGCGCGAATGGTAGGCTTGTCGGTCCTGACAGGACTGGCCTGCGGCTGTGCCTTCGCCCCACTTCGGTCGGCGGCGCCGAAGCCGGGCCAGCATCCGCAAACACTGAAAAAGGAGATCACCAAGACCGTCTCCATCAACTACCTGCTCTACCTGCCGGCGGACTACGGCAAAGACGCCCGCAAGAAATGGCCGCTGATGCTTTTCCTCCACGGCGCCGGCGAGCGTGGCGACAATCTGGAAGCCCTGAAAAAACACGGTCCGCCCAAACTGGCCGCCGCCGGCAAGGACTTCCCCTTCATCATCGTTTCGCCGCAATGTCCCGCCGAAGACTGGTGGACCAGTCCCAAAATGATAGACACGCTGACCACACTCCTCGATGAAATCGCCGCCGTCTATCGCGTGGACCCCGACCGTGTCTATTGCACAGGGCTCAGCATGGGCGGCTTCGGCACGTGGGAACTGGCTTTGTCATTCCCCAACCGCTTTGCCGCCATTGCACCGATTTGCGGGCGCGGCCGGCCCTATCAGGCCGCTCGAATCCGCCATCTACCCGTCTGGGTTTTTCACGGGGCGAAAGACAACCTGGTGCCGCTCAAAGACTCCGAGGACATGGTCAACGCACTGAAAAAAGCCGGCGCGAAAGAAGTCAAATTCACCGTCTATCCCGATGCCGGCCACGACTCCTGGACGGAGACCTACAACAATCCGGAGCTCTACAGCTGGTTGCTCAGCCACACGAGGAAGGCCCCGACCAAGTAAGATGAGTCGTTACACCAAAGGGAAGTTGGCCCTGAAGGGGCCATCGAATCCAGCCTTGTGGTTTTGGCTGGAGAACAATAGGCTGGCGGGGCGACGCTCTTTCAGCCTTGAAAGGGCCACCTAATCTAGCCCAAAGCAACAGGTTCAAAACATTGTAGAACGCTTTTTTCTTGGCCCTGAAGGGGCCATCGAATCTAGCCCAAGGCAACGCCTTGGGTAAGCGCGCCGCACACAAATTAGAAAGCCCTGAAAGGGCGTCCTAAACCCTGCTCCATGCAAGGCTGGAGCGCCCTTTCAGGGCTAAAAATAACTGGTTACGCCGCGGCTTGAACAAGAAAGGTACTAGGTTCGCAGGCCTTTTTCGCTCAGAAAATGGAAAGGGAATTGGCAGGCCGGCCAATCAGGGAACACATATGGTGTAGCCAAGGCTCGCGGGCTGTGGCGGCGGTTGGAGGCGGCTCGCGACACAATCTACCCAAATACTTTGGAGCGCGAAACCCCCTTTTTGCACACCCACTTCGGCTTCGTGGGGCCGTTCTTGCCATAGATCGTGGATGAAAAACTCGCGTTCCGACCGGAGAAAATCCCGCACGCTAAAGCGTGAACTGTACGCTTTTGCGCCTCGAGTCCTACCAATTTGGACTTGAAGGACTGGGGCTCTCCCCGAACGGAAGAGGTCTAAAACCCGGAATTCTGCCAACAAGATTCTCAGACCCCAAAAGCAGAAGCCCAAGAATACTGTCACACCACCCGTGCTTCGAGGCCGAACAGCTGGCAATACTCCCGCAGCTGCTTTTTGTAGTCGCCGTAGAAAAAGATCTGGTGGAATCCCGGATAGTCCAGATACGACTCGACGCCGTCGAGTTTCAGCGTAACCGACACGACGCAGCCGCCCGACGGCGGCACCGCCACGTTGTCGAGGACCGTTCCGGCGGAGATAATCATGTGCGGTGGCAGCTTGGGATTGTTCAGCCCGCCGATGATGGCCACGGTCGCGCGCTGGCCGACCTTCCAGATCGGTCGCGGCACGGCGTCGCGCATTCCGTGATGGTGCGTCAGATAATACGGTTCGGGTTCTTGGTCGAAGCCGTTCAGCCGTGTCGGGCATGTGCAATGCGCGCCGACCAGTGCTTCCTTGGACGTGTCCGCCACTGGGTCCTGCTGAAAACCCGGCCGGTCGAACAGGTACTGGACGAGGGCATGGGTGACCGAGGCCCCGATGTCGGCTTCGCAGGCTGCCGGAATCCCGTGATCGAGCATGCGCGACCACGCGATACACGGCAAACTGACGGTGCTTTTACCCAATGCGCCGAGGCAGTTCATCGTGATGGCGTCGCCCTGCTCGCGTTCGAGAATATTGCGCGCCACGATATAGCTTTTGACGCCGTTGATGACATCCTGCTCGGTGGCGCCGAGGGTCATTTTTTTTCGCGCGCCATGAATATACTCGGCCGCAATCGCCAGAACTTCATCGTTGACCGGCAGCTTGTTGTATTCCTCCAAAAAGGACGGTTCGGGAATATACCGCAGTTTGGTGCCGAGATGATTGACCTCGGTATCCTGACGCTCTTTGCCCCGGATGACAATGAACCGGGTTTCGCGCAGCTTGGCGCCGGCCTTGAGCATCTTCAGTCCATAGACCGCCTGACTGAAATCATCGGTCGAGGCGACAAAGGTTCCTGTTTTCTTTGCAAACGCGGCGGTGTTGGTGGTAAAGGCCGCGCCGATGGGCGCAAATACCACGGTGGGAATGCCCGTAGCCGCCGCCTGCGTGGCGGTCGGCCAGCTGTGCTCTTGGCGGTCGAGCAGAACCACAAAGAGGCCGTCGGGCTTGGCCGCCTGCGCCTCGGCTGTCCACTGGGCCGCTTCGTCGGCGGAGTAGATCGGCTGGGGCCGGACGGCGAGTTTAATGCCAAGGTTTGCGGCCGCCTTCTCCAGTCCGGCGCGATAGGTTTTCAGCGCTGTGGCGCCGTCGTAGACCGCTCCCGGCCACCGAATGCCGTAGTCGCCTTTTCGGCGGACAAAAGCCAAGTGAACTGTTGGCGTATATTTCGAGGCCGGTCCGCACGGTTCGATTCGCCGGGACTCGGCCGGCTTTTTCTTGCCACGCAATGCGCCCAGAATCGAGGGGGCAAGTGCCGGTGCGCCGGCAGCCGCTGCAAGAAAACCGCGCCTCGAGCAGCCGCACAGCACATGATCATGTGTCGCGTGATTCATTCCTTAGCCTCCTGAACTGACAATCATCGAGCCCAACACCGCACCCCGATACAACGGGATTGTGCACGGTGTCAAGCGTCGAAAAAATGGTCCCGAAGCGCTGAGCCGCGCGTCTCGAATTTTTAAGGGCCTGCCAGCGAAAACCCGACAGGTATCTATGCCGCCGAGGCACTGCGCAAGGTCACCGGCAAGCGGACACTAATGGCCGTCCGCCCGTTCCGGCTTTCCACGTCTATCGTCCCGCCGTGCGATGTGATAATCTGATAGGCAATCGGAAGGCCCAGACCCGTTCCGCCGGGTTTGGTGGAAAAGAAAGGTTCGAACACGCGTTCGATGTTTTCGGGTGCAATCGTCTGGCCCGTGTTTTCAATCCGAATCAACACCACATCGGGCGAATCTTTTGCCGATTCCACCGCCGACGAGACCGCCACTTCGCCGCCGTCCGAGCAGGCTTCGATCGCATTGACAACCAGGTTCAGCAACGCACGGCCCATCCGCTCGGCATTCAGGGGAATGGCGGGCACCTCGCCGTAGTTTTCCCGGATATGAATCTTCCCCTCGGTTTGTTCTGCGGCTTTCCAACGCGCGGTTTCGAGCGCCTCGCGCAGCACTTCGTTGACATTCCAGAGCCGCACTTGCTGGTGGTCCCCTTGGGAAAATTCGAGCAGTTCGCGGACCACGCCGTCGCACCGGTTCACCTCGCGGATGATGACCTCCGCATATTTGCGCGTTTCGCTGTCGGGCGGGCTTTCCTCGCTGAGCATCTGCGCCAGTCCTTTGATCGAACCCAGGGGGTTTCGCACTTCGTGGGCGAGGCCGGCGGCCAGCGTGCCGATCGTGGCGAGTCGGTCGGCGCGGGTCATCTGGCGATAGAAGGCTTTGACCTGCGAGAGGTCGCGGAAGTTGATCACGACGCCGCCGCGGCCGCCGCCCAGATCGCGCAAGGGTGAAGTGGTAACGACCAGCGGCAGGCTTTTGCCGTCGTTGAAGCGAACGGTAATCTCGCGGCTGGTGACAAACTGACGATCAGTGACCGCACGCTCGATGATCTCGCGGAAGTGCTGCGCGCCCTCATGACGGACCAGCACCTCGCTGATAGGACGGCTGATCATCGCGCTGGACGGCTCGCCGAGGATTTGCTCGGCGGCCGTGTTGGTGGCAATGATGCGGCCGGCGGAGTCGGCCAGAATCAGCCCCCCGGTGTAACATTCCAGAATATAGCGGTTGCGCTCGGTGATCATTCGATTGAGCGAGGCGATCATCTCGTTGAAGCTGTTGCCCAGGACGCCAAACTCGTCGCGCGAGTCGGCCCGAGCGATGCGGCTGAGGTTGCCTGTGGCAATTTCGTGGGTGGTGCGAATCAACTCGCGAATGGGCCTGAAAATGGCCCACGACAAACCCAGACCAAACAGCAGCGCAACCGCGCACAGAATAAATGTCGAGACATAGACAGCCAAGAGGGTTTCCGCCAATAGCGCACACAAGGGACTGTCGTTGGGCACAACCCGAAGAAGCTCTTCGAGAAAGCGATAATGGAAAATCCCAAGAATCAGGGGCATTAGAAACATCAGGACGGGAATTGCAAAACCGATGCGCAAGCGCAGGGTCTCGCGCCAAGCGCGATGATCCTGATCTTTCGAGACGAGGCTATTGTCGGCCAATCTGCCGTCGTCCGCTGCCGGCCGATTCGTTTCCCTCTGGTTCATGGGGCCGTTTCCTCGATGCCGGCCATAGATTCCGGTGCGCGCCGGTTGTCACGCCAAAACGGACATGTTAACCGCACCGGAACAAGCATGGCAGGAAAAGGATTGGGCGGTCAATCCTGATTTCGAGGGCCTTCGAGGGCCGGGTGCATTTCGGCACCGGAACCGGCTTACGTTTTTTCGCCTGCGGGGAAAGCCCGTATGTGTTCAGGAGAGACGGAATAAATAGGACCAATGTGTGACTCCGGAGAAACACTCAAACCATTGGGTGTATGCCCAAATGAAAAGGTCTAGTTGCTGCCGCCGCCTAATGCCGCATAGAGCCGGATTAGACTGCCCGCCTGCGCCAGACGGACGGCCACGAGGCCTTGTTGTGCCCCATATAGCGACCGTTGCGCGTCCAATACTGTCAGATAGCTATCCACACCCTTGGCATAGCGGGCATTGGCCAGACGGCAGGTTTCAGCCACAGCATCCACCAGCGATTGCTGAGCGGCCAGCTGGTCCTCGACGGTGCCACGCAGAGCCAGTGCATCGGCCACCTCTCGGAAGGCCGACTGAATCGCCTTTTCATACTGCGTGAGGACTATCTGGCGTTCAACCTTGCTGGCTTTCAGGGCCGACCATGTCCGGGCGTCGAAAATCGGCATAACCATTTGGGGCGCGTAGGTCCACGCCCGCGTGCCGGAGTCGAACAGCCCGGACAGCTCATTGCTGGCGGAACCGACAGTTGCCGACAAGGTGATTCGGGGGAAAAAGGCTGCGCGCGCCGCACCGATGTTGGCGTTGGCCGCCCGCAGCATTCGTTCGGCCTGAAGAATATCCGGCCGTTGCAAAAGAACCTCGGACGGCAGCCCCACGGACACATCGCGCGGCGCCGCAATGCCGGACAAATTCTCCGGCAACAGGTCGGGCGGAATCGGCACACCAGCCAGCAGGGTCAGCATGTTGAGATCCTGCGCAGCCAGCCGGCTGTAAAGGGCGATGTCCGCTCGAACTGCATCCACACGCGTCTGTGCCTGTCGTAGGTCGAGTTCCGGGGCAAGCCCTTTTTCAAACCGCCGCCGGACGATTTCGTAGGCCGCCTGCTGGGCTTCCAATGTGGAGCGGGCCAAATGGAGTTGCTCACGGTCGGCTGCAAGGGTTAGGTAGGCATTCGCCACGGCAGCAATGAGAAGGATCTGCGCGCTGCGGTGCGCCTGCTCGCTCGCAAGGTATTCTTCGAGGGCCTTGCCTTTGAGGCTGCGGATGCGCCCGAAGAAATCTATTTCCCATGACAAGACGCCGAAGTTGACGCTGTATTGTTCAACAGTCATGGGTTCGCCGGTTGCCGTAAGATCGCCGGATACGCGTTGTTTGAGACCGGAAGCCACGGCGTGAATGGCGGGCAGAAGCTCGGCGCGCTGAATTCCGTACCACGCCCGCGCCCTTTCCACGTTCAGCGTTGCCAGGCGAAGATCCCGATTGTTCTCCAAGGCAAGGTTCACCACCTGTTGCAACTTTGCATCGGTGAAAAACTCCCGCCATCCCAAATCCAGTGCCCGTGGCGCACTGGTTGGGCCGGTTTTCGGATACGCTGCACCCATGGGCCATTGTTCCGGGATGGGAGCCGGCGGACGCACATATTTGGGGGCCAGCGAACAGGCGCCAAGGGCCCCCAAGAGAATTATGAGAGTTGTTTTCTGGAAAAAACCGTTCATGTTCACTCCACTCCCGTGGGAATTGCCTCAGCCACCGGGCGGGTTCGCGGAACTTTCCGCCGCCCGAAAACTTTCTGAATCACCACATAGAAAAACGGCGAGAAGAGCACCGCGAGCACCGTACCCGTGACCATTCCGCCGAGGACCGATGTCCCGATAGCGTTCATGGCGCCTGCCCCCGCACCGGTGGTCAGGGTCAACGGCAGCACACCAAATCCAAAGGCCAGTGAGGTCATGACAATCGGGCGAAACCGCAGCCGCGTTCCCTCGAGCGTCGCCTCGATCAACCCCATTCCCTGTTCCAGACGGGCTTTGGCAAATTGCACAATCAGGATGGCGTTCTTGGTAGTCAAACCCAACGTGGTCAGCAGCCCGATTTGGAAATAGACGTCGTTGGGCAATCCGCGCAGGGTAGAGGCAATCACTCCACCCAGAACGCCCAGAGGCAAAACCAGCAGGATCGAGATTGGGACTGTCCAGCTTTCATAGAGTGCAGCGAGGCACAGGAAAATCACCAGCAC
>JAOAGV010000057.1 GCA_026415575.1 Candidatus Sumerlaeia bacterium | reverse complement strand
GGTCCACACAATGAATGCGGCCATGAGAAGAAGCGGCGCGAAGAAGAATGTGGTAAGACGAAAGCCGCAGAGATACCTGTCCGCTTGCGGCTTGCTGCTTGTAGCTTGCGGATTTGTCTCAGCAGGTGGCGCACTCTTGCTTCCAACCCTGCCGGTTCCAAGCCACAGGGCGGCAAAAAAAACCGGAACGACCGCCACGTTGTCCGGCCGGGCAAGAACGGCAAGGGCCAGCCATAACCCCGCGCGCAGGGCAGCAGCAGGCCGAAGGAAACTGAATGCATGGACGGGATGGAGGGCACAGAGGGCGTGGACGGCTCCCAACAGGCAGAGCGCCGCCAAGGGCTCGCTGAAAAAACTCTTGCTGTAGGCGGCAAGGATTGTGGTGGTGCCAACCATCAGCGCTCCGGCAAGGGCTGTGCGATTCGAATAGCCAAGCCGAATGGCCGTCGCCAGAAACAGGGCGCCAATCGCGGCGCAGAGGATCGCATTGGTCGCACACGCCAGAGGAAAGGCAATGGCTGTGGGCGGGGTGCCTTCAGGCAGAAGGGGCATTAGCGCGCGGGAGAGGAGATACAGCGGCACAGCGGCGAGTGAAAGTCCAAGGCCGTATTTGGCCTCTTGTCCGCGATAGCGCTCGTCGAGTGGAGGGCACAGTGTTCCCTGCTCGACTAGCGAAATTGTGGTCGAGAACATCACCCATTCGTCGCTGATGGGAAAGTCGGTATATCGGTCGCCGGAGCAGAGCAGATACCGACAAAGCAAGAACAGGAAAAGGGAAACGGCCGTTCCTTTTGCTCCTGTTTGTTCGTGGCCCTCTGTATTTGCCGCAGTCATTCGCCCGTACTTTCGCCCAGCAAATCGCGCAAGATCAAGAGCGCCGCCTGTTTATCGGGAATGCGCCCGCGCGTGCCGGAATCAAGATCGGTCATCGCAAATCGCGGCATTGGGGCACCGACGCAGCTGGGACAGCCGTCCTCGCAGGCGCACTTTTGCACCACATCAAGGGCGGCGCGAAGAATCTCCCCGACCAATTCTTTGGCCCGCGCCGAAAATCCCATCCCGCCCTGATGCCGGTCGTAGAGGAAAATTGCTTCGCGCCCCAGATTGGACGCATCGGTCACCACGCCGATGTCCGAGGGATCGCACATGATGAACAACGGCGCGACCTCGACCATGAGGTTCGCAATGCCGACCAGTCCTTCGCCGGCGACGAGTCCTCTCGCGCGGACCCGTTCAAGAACTTCCTTCGGCGGGGCCAGCCACATCGCCGTTGTTTCGAGCGTCTGTGGCGGCAATTCCAGTTCCTCGAACCCGATGGACTCACGCGAATAGAACTTCACTTTTTTGAACATCGGAACGGTCGTCGTAACAGTCACATCACCATGGCCAATGTCGCACTCCCGCCACCGGCATTTCTCCGGCTTGTCTTCGTCGGGGCGGTCGAGGACGAGTTTCGAAGCCGTAACGGCTTGGGTGTAATAGTCGGTTTCGCGCTGCTCGACCCGGGCAATTTTCTTCTCGATGTCCAGTTCGTTCACAAAATAGGTCTCGGCACCGTGAAGATACACAGCGTGGGTATGCAGCTGCGTGAAGGCGCTGGTTTCATCCATCGTCCCGATGACGCGCGTCTCATCCGTGGCATCCACAATGGTGTAAATGATCGGCGATGCGGCGCGCAAATTGACATCGGCCGCCGGGAAAGACGTGTGTGCATGATAAATTCGGCCGCGCAGCTCCTTGACAAATTCCGCTTCCGCGGAAAGCGCGAGCAACTCGCCGGCATAGGGGCCGAATTCCCCGATCTCATCCCGGCGGAGCGCCAGTTCATAGGCGGCACTGAGCAAATGGCCATGAACGACAAAAGCGTTGTCGCGATCAATCACGGCATTTTCCGGCGAGCGGCCAAGAATGTGGGCGGGTTTATTCATCAAGTATTGATCAATAGGCAGATTGCGCGCCAGAAGCACCACAAGGGCCTCGCCTTCCCGCCGGCCCGCCCGGCCCGCCTGCTGAAGCAAACTGGCAATGGTTCCCGGATAGCCAACCAGAAGCGAGGCGTCGAGTGTGCCGATGTCAATGCCCAGTTCGAGGGCGTTGGTGCTGGCCACGCCGAGGAGTTCGCCCGCAGCCAGCTTCCGCTCGATTTCGCGGCGCTCTTCGGGCAGGTAACCGGCTCGATAGGCAGCGACGGCGCGCTGCCATCGGGGGCCAAGACTCCGAAGGCGATGGCGCACGGAGCGCAGGATAAGTTCGGCGCTCAGACGGGTTGTGGTGAAGGCGATCGTCTGGACCTTGTTTTCGATCAGATCGCTCATCAGGCGCGCAGTCTCGCTGATCGGGCTGATCCGGTCGGTCAAGGTACCGTCCAAGAGCGGGGGATTCCAGAAGACAAAGGTCTTGGGCCCGCGCGGTGAGCCGTCCTCGTCAATCAACCGCATGGGAACGCCTGTGATTTGCTCGGCGAGCCACTTCGGGTTGGCGATTGTGGCGGAACTGCAACAGAAAGTTGGATTGGCACCGTAGTGGGCGGCAAGCCGCCGAAGACGCCGCATCACATTGGCCACGTGCGAGCCGAACACGCCGCGGTAGGTGTGCAGTTCGTCGAGCACCACATATTTCAGCTTGGAAAAGAACCGCCCCCATTTTCCGTGATGGGGCAGGATGCCTTGATGGAGCATATCGGGATTGGTCAGGAGCAAATGGGCGTGGTCGCGAAGTTTCCGCCGCAAGTCGGCCGGGGTGTCGCCGTCATAAGTTCCGGCGACAAAGGTGAACGGCTTGCCCAATTGCTGGAAGCGTTCGAGGCTGCGCAGCTGATCCTGTGCCAGAGCCTTGGTAGGATACAAAAGCAACGCGGTGGCGGTGCGGTCGTTCAGCCACTGTTCGAGAATCGGCAGCTGATAGCAGAGCGTTTTGCCGCTGGCCGTGCCGGTAACGACCACGATTGATTTCGGATTCTCGGAGTGCGGAGTGGATCGGGCGGATGAGAGGCCGTCATCGCCAAAGAGCGGGAGACCTTGCCGCAGGGTGTTGAGGGCCTCGACTTGGTGGACGTACAGACGTTCGATGCCGAAAGACGCCAAGGCGGTGCGGAGCGGCGGCGGCAAGGGTTGCTGCGGTTCGCCAAAGCGAGCCGGCCGCGCCGGCATGCGCTCGATGTGGACGATTTGCCCGCGGTACCATTTTTCGCGTTGAATTCTTCCGAGCCAGCGTTCCACGTCCATTGGCGTCTCCATCCGTGCCATCGGGAACACTGGCAAATCCCCCAATCCGAGTCAATAGGATGGTCGCCCGAAATGACGCGCCGAATACCTGCGTGCATTCCGTTTTACTGGGCTCACAGATAACCTCCGTATTTGGGGGTCCAAAACATCACGGTGCTTAAAAAACACATGCAGAAAACAGTTGCCGCCGCCAGATGTTCCGCCCAATAATCTTTTCAAGTTCCCGCGGAAGGGGCCGCCGGTCGGGTGGTCCCACTCCAGTTGTGAAAGTTGCAGAAGCAATGGCAGCGCGCAGGCGACGCAAAAGTCTTCCCCTCCAGCGTATTGCATTTCCGCTGACGGCCTCTTTGGTGGTTATCGTCGGACTGGTGGCCTTGTGGTTGATGCTGTCGCAGGCGTGGCCGCAAACCGCCCGAAAATGGATGGCCCGCATTGCCGGCGAGCGGCCGGCTAGCATCGTTTTTTCTGACGCCGAGAAACCCGAGCATCCCATTCCGGAGTCCCTTCCCCCCGAAGCGGCCTTGAAACTCAAGCGGGAAAACGAGATTTTACGCGAGGAAAACAAGCGGCTGCGGGAACTGCTGAAACAGACCAGCGAGACCTTGGCAGCCAAGACGTTCCAATTGGAGGAAATGAAATTACGCCGGCTGATTCAGGACCGAACGCGAAACCCTTGACGCCTTCGCCCTTGCCAGCCGCGACACAATCTCTCTCCTTCCCTCCGAGGCGGTTATGAGCGCAAATGGGGCCGGTGAGCGCCCGTTCGTTCATCTGCATACCCACAGCCATTTCTCACTGGCCGACGGCGTGGCCGCACCGGACGCTCTGGTGCGTCAAGCCGCTGCGCTCGACATTCCGGCCCTTGCCCTGACCGATCATAACACCCTTGCCGGTTTGATCCCCTTTCTCGAAGCCTGCGAGTCGGCGGGCCTTCAGCCGATTGTCGGCTGCCAGCTCGATGTGCTGCCGGGCGCCGGTCCGTGGCAAGCCTCCGCCAAGGACTTGGGGTCGCTGGTGCTTCTGGTCGAATCCGAAATCGGCTATCGCAATCTGTCCCATCTGGTGACGGTGGCCCAGAGCAAGACACTGAACCGATGGCCGCCGCACGTCACCCAGTCGGAGTTGGCCGAGCACTGCGCCGGGTTGATTGCGCTGATCGGACCGTCCAGTCCGATTCGCCATTTTATTAATCCGCCCGACGTGGCCAAGGTCGAGGAGTTCCTGACCGAGCTGGTGAGGGCCTTTGGCAAGGAGAACCTGTTTTTTGAACTGCAGCCGGCAGTCACCGAAGATGAGCACACCCTCAACGACTACTTTATTCAAATCGGCCAGTTTCTGGGCATCGGCATGGTCGCGGCCAACGACGTGCATTATCTTTGGCCCGAAGACGAGCTGGCTTGGCAGTTTCTGACGGGCCGCCGTCCGCCGCAGGTTCTTGGCGAAAAGGCGGCGGAGTTGGGCCCGCGACGTCGCCACTTGGCCGACGGCCGGGAAATGCGCCACCGCTTTGCGTTTATCCCTCACGTCATTGATAATACGGCGGTGATTGCCGAGCGCTGCCGCTATCGCCCGCCGCTGCGCCAGCGCCGGCTGCTGGTTCATGATTTCGCACGCGGCTTCGATGCCGAATCCTACTTGTGGGACCTCGTGTTTCACTTTGCGACGGAGAAATACGGAACCCTTAGCGAAGAGGTGAAATCGCGGTTGAACGAGGAGTTCGACTACGTCAGCCGCTGCGGGCTGGCCAACTATCTGCAACTGCTCTGGCAGGTGGCGAAGTTTCTGCGCGAGCAGCAAATCCCCTGTCTGGTGCGGCGCGGCCCCATCACCACCAGCCTTATCGCCTATGTGATCGGTCTGACGGGTGTCAATCCTCTGGCTCCCGCCCATCGGTTGAGTTTCGAGCCGCTGATCGAGGAAGGCGCCGTTTTCCCCGATGTAACAATCCAAGTGCCGGCGCGCTACCTGCCGCGGCTGTGCGAATATTTGCGGCGCAGCTACGGCGTCAATCGCGTGGCACGGTTGGGCCGCTACCAATACTGGCCCAAACCACTTTTGATGCTGGCTCTCAGCCAGTGGGCGGGGCTGCCGCGCCAGCGGGCCGAGATGATGATGCAATCGGGAGCGTTTGCCGCGCGGGCGGACAAGTCGCTCCGCTGGGCTGACCTGTTTGCGGGCAACGCCCGCCCTCTCTCCTCCCATCATGCCGCCGTGCTCAATCTGGTCTTTCAACGGCTTCATCCGCTGCCCCGCACACTGGTCGGTCAGGACAACCGCCTCGTGCTGGCCGGCGAGCCACTCAGCCAGATAGCCCCTCTCGCTTATCCGGAGGCACGGATACCGGCTGCGGTGCATCCGGCGCATTCGGAAGCCGACCTGCGCGCCACCACTCAAATGGATGCGGCCGACTGTGATGCCTTGGGACTGCCGCGCATCACATTGATGTCCAGCCGCCCGCTGAGCATTCTGGACGATGCCATGACGCTGGCGCGGCGCGATGCCGGCCGGAGTTTTGACCTGAGGCAGGAAACGGACAACGACCCGGAAACGTTCCATCTGCTGGGCACCGGCCGCACGGCCGGAATCCCCGGCTTCGAGGGGATCGGCGTGCGCGCGCTTCTTCAACGCGAAAAGCCCGCTTCGCTCGACCGTCTCATCCACGTGATGAACCTGAGCATCGGCAGCCAGGAGACTTCCCGTCGCACGCCGCCGGGGACGGTCATCGCCGACTGCTGGCTGGCCTACCGTTGCGCGTTTCTGAAAGCCCATTACCCGGTACAGTTTTACACCGCCTTGTTGACGCGCATCTGCCGCAACCGCAAATGGCTGGCGCGGGTGCTGCGCGAAATGGATGTTGTCGGAATCCGTCTCCTGCCGCCGGACATCAACCTCAGCAGCTATGCGTTCACGAGTGTGAACGAACGGATTCGTGCGGGCTTGATTGTCGTGCAACAGATGGGCGAGAAAGCCGCCGACGAAATCCATTCTGTCCGGCACGGCGGCGCGTTCAACAATCTGCTCGATTTTTGCCGGCGCACCGATCCCAAACTCGTTCCCCAGCGCCTGATTGAAAACCTTATCAAGGCAGGCGCGATGGACAGCTTCAACCTGCACCGCTCGCAAATGCTGGCCATGCTCGACAAGGCGGTCGAACAGCCCCGCGCCCCGGCCGGACGTTCCTCGCCGCTGGTCCAAATGCAGTTCGATTTTGCCGGCGCGGACAGCGCCGTCGCCATCCCCGCCATGGACGAGCTGCCCTTGTCCCTGCGCCTTCAATATGAAATGCAGGCAGCCGGCTACACCTTCAGCGGCGACTTGCTTGCACCCTTTGCCGACCTCCTGAAGCGTTGCCGCGTCGAGCGCGGCCGGATTGTGCTGTCCAGCCGGATGGAAGGCAGGGATCTCTATTTGGCGGGACTGGTCAGTCAAATCGAAAAAGCCACTCTCCCCACGCCCAACGAACCGGCTTGGTGGTTGGACTTCGAGGGCGTCATGGCAGCGGTGCCCGACGCGCTGTTTGAGGCCCGCCTCGCGGATATTCGCAGCGGAGAACCGCTGATGCTCGGCGGCAAGGTAACCGGCCATCAGGGGATTTACTTCCTGCGAGTTCATACCATTGTACCGCTGTTTCGTGTTCACCAGCAAGCCACGCAGGCCCGGCAGCTGGTCTTGGACCTCGAACATGAAAACAAGCAAACGCTGCGGCTGTTGTGCCATGTCTGCGGCCAGTATCCCGGCTCGACGGCGGTTGTGGTCTCGCGCTATCATGGGTCGGGCCGTTTTACGTTGCGCCGGCTGCAGGCGCGCAAGGTCACGGTGTGTCCCGGCTTGATAAATGATCTCCGCCGGATTCTGGATCCCGAACGAATCAGCGTTGTGGGCTTTGGCGACACGCTGTCGGACAGCGAGCCGGCCGGCGGTGCATAGAAACCTCCGGCCACCGTCGGGGTTCATTTTCGGCAAACCGACATGTATCTGCCGCTTCGGAAAAAGCTTCTATTTTCTGCCGCAGTGCTCTTGGCTCTGCCCTTGTCCGCCGAGGCGCTGGTGCGGCTGGTTTGTTGGATGACAGGTCGTGTGCCCTACACCGCCGCAACCCCGTGGTGCCGGGCCGACGACGATCTGCTCTATGTGTTTCCGCCGCATTTCGAGGGTCGTGTCTTTGAGGCGCAGGCGCGAATCAACAATCTCGGTCTGCGCGGCAAGGATATCCCCGAGGCCAAATCAACAGGGACCCTGCGCGTGCTATGCCTCGGCGATTCGCGGACATTCGGCTATCAGGTGGCAAACGAGCAAAGCTTCCCCGCCCAATTGGAATTGCGTCTGCGCGAAATGCAGCCCAATAGCCCTATTGAAGTGCTCAACGCAGGCTTTCCCGGCTATTCCAGCTATCAGGGCCTTCGGTTTTTGGAGACGCGCGGCGAACGCCTTGCCCCCGATCTGGTGACGGTCGCTTTCGATTTTAACGACCGCCGCTTTGTGCTGCGTCCCGAGCAGGCCGACGGACCCGCGTATTTCCGCCAAACCGCGCGTGCGTTGCGGCTGCGCCACCGCATGCGGTTCAGCTATGCCCTGTTGGGCGCATGGAAAGTTGCCAGCCGGCTGCGGCGTGAGACCACGTGGGCACAGGATGTTCTCGCTCTGCCGTCACACCGCCTGCCGGATTTATCCTGCCGCGTGGAGATCGGGCAGTTCCGCGACAATCTGCGGGCCATCGCGCGGTGGTGTCGCGAACGCCAGATTGCCGTCGTATTTATCGCAATGGCCGATGCGCCGCCGATTGTCCAAGCCATGGAAGAAGGCATCCGGTTGCGAAGTGAAAAACATTTTGACAAGGCAATAGCGGCGTTTTCCCGCATTGGCATCGAGCCGCCCGATCCTTCCACCGCCCAGTGGTGTCGCGCGCTGGCGCAATACGAAATTGGATTGACGCTGGAGGCGCAGAACCGGACGAGCGAGGCGCTCGAGGCGTTTCGCGTCGCCGCGCAGGCCGCTGCATTTTGGTCGGTGTTTGGCGGCACGCCGGTGCGCCATTCCAAGGACTATGTGCAGGTCGTCTGCGACGCGGCGGGCGAAATGCAAATCCCGTGCGTGGACATTGCGAGCCTTTTTTCGCACCGCCCCGATCTGTTCGCCGACTACACGCATCACAATGCGGAAGGCCATCGTTTGATTGCTGAAGCAGTCGCCAAGCAAGCTGCTTCGATGTTGTGGAAATAAACGAGGCGCGAGCGCAACCTACCGCCCGATGCGCAGCCGTTTCCGCTGTTCGCACCGCTCGATTGCCAGATTCACAAGGCGGTCTATCAATTGTGGGAAGGAAATCCCGGCAGCGTCCCATAGCTTCGGATACATGCTGATGGCGGTGAAGCCGGGGATGGTGTTGATCTCGCTGACGAAGAGTTCCTTGCCGCGCGTGAGGAAAAAGTCCACCCGGCCCATGCCTTCGCAGCACAATGCGCGGTAGGCCGCAATGGCGAGGTTCTGCACCTGTTCGGCCACTCCCTCCGGCAGATTGGCCGGAATTTCCAGCCGCGCGCCTTCGTCGTCGAGATATTTGGCCTCATAGGAATAAAACTCGTGGCTGGGGATGACTTCGCCCGGCGCCGAGGCAATCGGATCATCGTTGCCCATGACGGAGCATTCCAACTCGCGGCAATGTGGAATGTTTTCTTCCACGATGATTTTGGTATCGTATTCGAAGGCCGTCTCGACAGCCTTGGCCAAATCCCCGCGCATCTTGACCTTGGTGATTCCGATGGAAGATCCGAGATTGGCGGGTTTGACAAACACCGGGGGGTGAAAGTTTTCCCAGACCGCGTGCTTGCATTTGTCGGAATCGCGCACCCAGAGACGGTGGTGAAGGACCAGAAACCGCGGTGTGGGAATTCCGGCATCACGCAACAGGCGCTTCATGACATCCTTGTCCATGCCGACTGCCGACCCAACCACCCCCGCGCCCACATACGGAATGCCGGACAGTTCGAGAAGCCCTTGCACCGTTCCGTCCTCGCCGCGAGGCCCGTGAAGGACCGGAAACACCACGTCCAGTTTCAAGATTGAGTGGCCCAACCCGTCGGGATGGAGCACCAGCAGACCGCCGACGCCGGGATCGGGCGAAAGAATCGCCGTCGAGCAACTCTGGCCGAGATGAATGGTTTTCGGGTCGCTTTGATGAAGCAGATAGTCCAGATCGGCTTGCAGGCACCACTGTCCGTTTTTGTGGATTCCCACGAGAAAAATTTCATACCGGTTGCGGTCCAATGCCTGAATAATGGAACGCGCGGACAGGAGGGAAATCTCATGTTCGCCCGACTGGCCGCCGCACAGCACGGCGATGCGGCGTTTTGTTGTCGAGTGATCGGTTTTCATGGCGCTCCTCCCGGCCTTTTACGCCGGCGGCGGCAGGCGTACCGGCTCGCCCGTCTCGTAGCACTGCTGGGCGGCGAAGGCGACCTCGTGCGTGTGAATGGCTTCCTCGAGGTTGCAAAAAGATTCGCGGTTGGCCAGAATGCAGTCTATAAAATGATCCATCTGCGCCTGAAAGGGATGATGCGTCACTTCGGCACTGTCGGGCAATATAGTGGGAATGGTCACCCAGCCTTTTTGCCCCGGAAACATGTGCGACCATAAGCGATTGTCTTTGATGGTGCCCTTGTCGCCGAAAATCTCGATCGGGAAATTATACGGCATGATGCTGTCGTAGTTGGTGGAGACTTTGCCCAACGCGCCGTTGTCGAACTTCAGCATCAGCACTTCGAGGCCGTCGTATTCCATCGGCGGCGCGTTGTCGGAGAACGCGCCGGTGTAGTAGTTATACTCGCGCGTGCCGCCCTTTCGCCAGCCACCGCGCAAGGCAAACACTTCCGTGACGCGCGCCGCCTTCTCCCGTTCGGTCGAGGCAAACCATCGTGCGGCGTCCAACGCATGACACCCGGCCACCAAAAGGGCACTGACCCCTTTGGCCTTCGTGCGCGCATCTTCCCAACCCGACCACCAGCTGGCAATGTGGGATTGATAGTCGGTTTCCACATAATATACCCTGCCCAATGCCCCGTCGGCCAACAGCGACTTAATCGTGACAAACAGTGGGTTCCAACGCAGAACGAACGAGACGACCGTCTTGACGCCGGCCTTGCGGACGGCCTCCCGCATCGCATACATCTCCTGCGGACTGTTGGCGATCGGTTTTTCGATGACGAGATGCTTGCCGGCCTCCGCAGCCTGAATCACGTTCTCACAATGCAGATGCTGCGGCGTGCAAATCGAAACAATATCTACGCCGTCGTGCCGCAGCGCTTGCCCGAGGTTATCATACAGGCCAATATTCTGGAGGCCCGCTTCCTCGGCGCGCCGGCGGGCACTCTCGATCTTGCGACTGGAAATGGCTACCACACGCGCTTGGGCATTACGTTGAAACGCCTTGATATGCTCGCCGGAAACCCATCCTGCGCCATGAATCAGAACCCCAAGTGGTCGCTGTACCATTCAAAGCCTCCCGAAGAAAAATATTGTCTGTTGCAAAAAAATATATAGCCAAAATGGATTCCGCGTTTCAAGTCATAAGTTACACAACGGGATGTTTCTTCATGGCTTTTTAAGGCGGGACACAAGGAACAAAAGGTAGAAAATCGTTCTTGAACGTCCATCCAGTGCAGCATACTGGTCTGGAATGACTGGACAGCATGGACACTTTGGACAGCATGGACGGAAGGGACAACATTCATCATGGCAGTGGTCAGCAATCCCAGCGAACTGCAAAGCCAAATTGAACGACTCGATGCCGCGCCGCCCGAGTCGGTGAATCGCGATGAAGCGCGGGCCGTGTTGTCCTGCCTTATTGAGGCACTCAGCACGGGCGACGTACGGGCAGCTTCGAAACAGCCCGACGGTTCATGGGTCGCCCATGCGTGGGTGAAACGCGGCTTACTGCTGTGTTTCCGATTCAGCCACATGATGGATTTTTCCATCAACCGCACGTTCCAGTTTCGCGACCGCGATCTTCTGGGGCCGCAGGACACCAGCGCACGCCCTTTTCCGCCGCGCGTGGTGCCCGGCGGCACCATCATCCGCACGGCCGCCTACATCGGCCGGCGGGTGGTCGTTGCGCCACCCAGTTTCATCAACATCGGAGCCTATGTGGACGACGACACGATGGTGGACTCGCACGCACTGGTCGGCAGTTGCGCACAAATCGGCAAGCGTGTCCATCTGAGCGCGGGGGCGCAAATCGGCGGGGTTATCGAGCCAGCCAATGCCTTGCCGGTCATCATTGAAGACGACGTCTTCATTGGCGGCCTGTGCGGTGTGTTTGAGGGAACGCTTGTACGACGGGGTGTGGTTCTGGGCGCCGGTGTGATCCTGACACGCGGAACGCCGGTTTATGATCTGGTGCGCGAGACTGTCTATCGTGCCGAAGGAGACCAACCTCTGGCAATTCCGGAAGACGCGGTGGTGGTTCCGGGCGCACGGCCCGCAAGCGGCGAATTTGCCCGCCGGCAAGGCCTGATGCTCCAAACACCCCTGATTGTAAAATACCGCACCCCTGACGCGCCGCCCATTTCCGTCCTTGAGCCGATGATTCGATAGAAAGGCACGCGGCGCAACTGGCGCGATGTATTTTCGCGGCGGCAATTTTCATGTGCGTTCTGCGATAATGCCCTTCAGCGCCTTTACCAAGTCGTGCCGCCGGCAAAACACGGCGCAAGGACGCCTTCCGATTTCGGCATGGCCGGGGCTGGGCTCAACTGGCAGTTCGATAGTTCCAACCCTTGCTGTGCTGCAACCGCCATGTTTGCTTCGCCGCCTGACGGTTAATTCACCTTTTCCAGCAGCAGATAATCCACGCCGAACATATAGCGGTCTATGGCTTTTGGATTCTTGCCTTGGATTTCGACCTTCAGGTGGTTTTCCCCAGCCTTCAGATCGAACACGCCCAGTTCGGTGCGGCCGGTGGCGCGAACAGCGGTTGCAAAAAAGTCCATCGGTTTTCCTGCCAGCTGGCCGTTGATCGAAAGTTGATGGATGCCATAGTCCACGGCGCGCGTGAAGTTGCCAAACACGCGATAGCGTCCGGCTTGCGGTGCCGGAAATGCCAACACCAGCACGTCGCCCGGTTTGCCGCCCCGCCACCACATCTGTTTGCCGTCGCTCCAAAGGTCCTCGAAGCCGGACTGCACCTCGCACGTCGCTGTCTTCTGAATCACCTTCATGGCCTCGCCTTCGATGGCGCCGGAGACCTTCTGGGCTTTGGGCTGCGGAGGCAATTCCACCGGCGCCAGCATTGCGCGCGTCAGCGGCTTGAAGAAATCGGCGCCGCCCGGCCGCGCATACCAGTAGCTCGTCGCGTTATAAGAGACTTTCGTATCCGGATGCGAATGCCACGCCTCGATGTCGAACTTGAATTGTGAGGTGAACGGAATTTTGTCAATCACGTGAAACCGGTTGACCGACGTCAGGCCATAGTTGCCCGGCCCGTCGCAGCGGGGCTGGTTGTGGTAGCAATGCACAAACAGGTCAGGGCAGCACCACGCATAGCCGAAATAGTCTTCGCTGCCGGTTCCAAAGTGGCTGGGAAATTTCTCGCCGTCCACATAAATTTTTTCGTCGCCCTCGCCCCACCAATTGCGCACGGGGTTGGCCACGCTCAACATGCAGCCGACAAACACCCCCTGACCGGTGCATTGGAGAAGCGTCCAATCATGGAACGGACGGGTGGGCATGTGGTTTTCCGCGCGCCACTTGGCGTGGAAATGCATGGAGCGTTCGGTCCAGCGATAGGGCACCGTCGTTACGCGGCCTTCGACATCCACAGGGTCGCTGCCGCGATTGATCAGCGTGATTTTGCACGATGTGGCAAACGGCATGAACCACTTCGAGCGCATTTCGCCGGACGGATGCACGCACAGCGGAAGCGACTCATAAGGGTTGATGTCGGGGCTGGAGCCGAAAAAGTCGCCCAGCGGGCAGCGCACCTGCGGAACGGCCGCCCCGTCGAAGGTGATTTCCAAAACCGTGTATCGCAACGCATAGCGCAGGTTGGGGCCGCTGGCGGCGGCCTGCAATTCAAACACCGCTGCCGGGCCTTTCATCTCGGCGACCACCTTGGATGCACCGGGCGCAAGGTCGAGGGCGCGAAAGGGCTTTGACGCGGCCCGAGCCGGCGCGAGGTTGCTCGTATAGGGCGCCGACAGGCGGCGGCCAAGGTCGGCCAGCCGCCCCTTCATTTTCTTGATTTGGGCCATCGTGAACGTCTCGACGTCGGTGCCCTTCGGATAGGTTCGATAGTTGACGTGATAGTAAATGTTGCCGTCGGTCGTGGTCACCTTGCATCGCTTGGCATAGGGAAAGGGGAAATAGAGATTCCAGCCGCGCGAGTGGACGCCGGCAAACGGTGCAAGGAACGGCTCGTGCTTGCCGTCCATGGCGTCCTGCATATTCATTTCAAGGGCGGGCGCTTCGTTGTCATCGGTGTAGATGCGCAGCACTCCGCCGGCATTGGCCGACCAGATTCTCACAATGCAGCCGGGCCCCTCGGCTTCCATCATGACAAACTCTTTTTCGCCTTGCCGCATTTCGGTGCGGACGTATTTTCCGCGGTCGCCGTTGGCAAACCACGTCTTGGGATCGTCGGGCGTGGTCGAAGCCGGGTCATAGCTGGAAAACTGCTTGCAGGTGAAGGGCGGGTCGGGGAATTCCGCCAATGCCGCCAGATTATCCATCTCCGCAAGCACCGACTGAACGGTAACGCGCTTGGCCGGCGGTGTTGCACCGCACCAAACCAGAATTCCCAGAATCAGTGTGATTGCTCCTGTCCGCCGCATCGTTCAACCTCCTGATGAAATGATGGCACGGCCCGATTGCCTGACAAATCGGCCCTGCAGTGTCAATGGATTCTTGCCGTGCTCAATGGGAGAGTACCGTTCCTCGGATTTTGAACTCTTTCCATTTCGGCTTGAGCGTTCTGTTTGTGGTGGATTGAAAAACCACTCCCACCGGCGGTTGGACCGGGAGATCGAACTACAAGCCATTCCCCGCACTCCCCATCTTTGCAAATGGGAGCGACTTGTTGGGGCAGGGGAGAATCTTCAGCCGGCCGCGGCGACGCTGTTGCCAAACTCAGCATAGCGGCCCGAGGTTTCGACGCGGTCCACGATGCCCATGACCAGTTCGCGAATCGGCGCCTTGGGAATGCCGAATACGGTCGAAGCCAAGCCGGGCGCCGCACCCACCAGCACGAGGTCGCCCACCCCCGCGCCGACGTAGTCTATGGCCATTGTGGATGCCCCCACCGGTTTCTGGTCCAACCCCAAACGCTGCACAATGAGCATCTTCCGCGTCTCGAAGGCGGGGTATTTGTCAGTGGAAACCAGATTGCCGATTACGCGCGCCAGATACATGGGAACCTCACAACGGAGAATGATGAACGATGAACCATAAATAATGAATAAGAGGGAACGATGCATCATGAGAGAACCCGAAAAGACGCGCGACATCCTGCTTCTGGCACGGGCACTTCGTTCCTTTGGTTTTCTTCAACTCATCATTCATCATTCAGCACTCATCATTCATCCTTCACTTCGATCTTCAACCCGTCATAGGCCAAAGCGAAACCGGCAGGCAAGGATTTATTGGTCGCCTCGTGTTCGAGAGCGTGGGTCATGTGGGTGAACCAGGTTTGTTCGGCGCCGATCTCGTGGCCGAGAGCAATCGCCTCGTCGAGCGATAAATGCGTGGGGTGCGGCTCGCGCCGCAACGCATTAAGGACGAGACACCGCACACCTTTCAGTTTTGCTTTCGATGCATCGGGCATTCGGCTGCAATCGGTCACATAGGCAAAGTTGTTGAAGCGGAAGGCGAGAATTTCCCAGACACCGTGCAGGACCGTCAGCGGCGTGATCCGGACGTCGTCCAGTTGGACGGGGGTTTCGATAATGCGCAGGTCCAGCGTCGGGACGCCGGTTCCCTCCTGCGGCGGGCGAAACGCATAGTCAAACCGCGTTTCGATAAACTCCTTCACCGTACGGCTGGAGTAAATGACGACGGGACGGCGGGCATACCACCCAAAGACCCGCAAATCGTCGAGGCCGGCAATATGATCCGAGTGTTCGTGGGTGATTAGGACGGCATCGAGCACGCGAATGTTTTCCCGCAACGCCTGCGCACGGAAATCCGGGCCGACGTCTACAAGCAGGCGCTGGTGCGCCGTCTCGACAAGGATGCTCGCGCGCAAGCGATGGTTGCGCGGGTCGGGCGATTTGCACACCGGACAATCGCAGCCGATAATCGGCGTGCCGAGCGAGGTTCCTGAGCCGAGGATAGTGATGCGCATCGAGGCAGCCTTCTGCATAGAGAGAAGGGACGGGTTGCCGCCCGTCCCGTTATGTCAAGACCGGTTGATTTCAGCGGGCATTCGGTGGGCTGTCAAGAACAGGCTGCCCAGTTTTTCCTTTCCGCTTTCATTTTTTCCTTCCCGCTATGCTGCAACAGGAAATGCGGGAACTTTTTTCGACACACCACACTCTAACTTAGACGGATGGAATAGAGAACCGGTTGTCGGAATGGAGACCGCGTGGCGATGGCCAATGTGCAACAGATCAGAGACATGGCGTTTTATCAACGGGGCAATCGTTGGGTTGACAGCCGCTTGGTGAATGAGGAAAAGACTGTGGAGCCGGCAAAGGTGGTGGAGTTCGGTTCGGCGAAAATCCACCGCCTCGTCGAACGCCTTGCCGCCGAAGAGCGCCAAGGCGCGGTCGTACTGCGCGCCGATATTTTGCTGCAGGTCAACGGCGAACCGGTGCGGATCAAAGGGCCGCGCGAGTAGAACAATCAAAGGAGCAGAGGGACCATGAGCAAACAGGCTGCAAGTTCGCAGGCAAGTTCCCGTAACCTCATTGGGAGATCTTGGCGGTGGTTTTGTTTTCGCGCGATATTGGCCATCGCAGCGTTGGGCGTGGCAATTTGCTTTTCGAGAGCGGCCGAGGAGCCGGCCCAAAAGGCGCTGTCGCCGGAGGCTCGCGCGTTGAAAAAGGCCGAGGCGCTCTTCCAAAAACAACACTGGGCCGAAGCCCGCGCCGTCTATGACGAAGTGCGCGACAAGGCCGACGACTGGCGCGCACCGCATGTGCGGCTGGCCGTCGAGGGCGCGGTTCACTGCTCGATGCGGCTTGCGCAATGGGACGATGCATTGGCGCGGGCCGAGCAATTCACCACAAAAACCAAGGGCTCGTTCGAGGAGGCGGTTGGCCGTCGGTTCCTTGCCGGCCTCTACCTGCAGGTTCCCCACGAGGGAACCAAACGCGGCGGCGAGTATTTGCGCGGGCAATACACGCAGGGTGTGCGCGTCTCGTCGTGGCGCAAGGATCGCCGCACGGCCATTGCGCACTACGAGCGGGCGCGTGAACTTCTCGCCGAACTGGCGAAAAACATCGGCTCATCAAAAGACAACCCCGACACGCCCGAACGGCGCGCCCTGATTGCCGCCGAGTGGATTGGCGTCAACTTCGATCTGGCGGCGGCCATTGCGCGACGCGACGCCTACGGGGGCTATGGCCCTTACGGCTGGCTCGGCTGGTGGTGGGGCGGCGCGTTCGAGGCGGAAGAGGAATCGGAGGCGGTCGAAGAGGCCGACTACGAGGAGCCGCGCTGGGCGCGGTGGCGGCGCCCTTACGATCAAACGCCGCCGACGGGCATTCCTCTGGGGCCGGACGGCAAGCCGCGGTTTATTGAGTTGCCGAAGCAGTATTCGCCATCGCTGGGTGACGGGCCGAAAATCCGCTACCTGCTCGACGAGATTCAGCGGCTCGACGAATCCCCGAAAAAAGAAGAAGCCGCCCGCGCGCTGTATCGCTGGGCCATGATTGCGCGGTCGCTCTATGGGCCGGAGACGGCGCAGAACTATCCGTCGGATCCGTCGGATCCAACCGATCCGTCCGCCGCTCGGCCGAAAAAAAAGATGTGGGAACTCGACGACGACGAGGCCCTCACGCTTGTCGGCGGGCGCTTGCGCGTGGTTGTGCTTCCCGCAGCGGAAAGTCCGATCGCCCTGCTGCGTCTGCTCGAAGAGAAGTATCCGGAAAGCAGCGTTCGACCCGAAGCGCACTACGCCCGGGCGCTCTACTATCAGACGCGGCAGCAGTTCTCGCAAGCCGTCGCCGAATACCGCGACCTGATTCGGCGGTATCCGGACCACCCGCGTGCCCGCGTGGCACAAACCCAGATCGAACTGATCGAGCGGCCTGAAGTGCTGCTCACGCAAGGTGCTGTCTATCTTCCCGACGCCAGGCCCAAACTGGCTTTCACTTATCGCAACAGTGACAAAATTGAGTTTAAGGCTTACGCATTTGATTTGGCCAAATACATCCAAGATCGCATGGACGACCGAAGCGAGCAGTATTGGAACTATCGCGACCTGAACTGGGCATTGTTTCATCGCCAGTTGAAAAACGAAAAGGAGCCGTGGCGCAAATACCTGCGCGAGGAAGTGGCGGCATGGAACGAGAGCGTGAAAAAAGAGGAAGGCAATCGGGTCGCGGAAGGGGCGACGCTTGCGCCGCTGGAAAAACCGGGAGCGTTCATTATCGAGGCCTCACCCGCCGGGGCTGCCGGCAAAACACGTTGTCTTATTCTCGTCACCGACATCGCCATAGTTCAGAAAAACCTCGTGCGAAAAGGCCTGATCTATATCGCCGATGCCCGCACGGGCCAGCCGCTTGCCGACAAGGCCGTGCGCATCTACGAGCACTGGCAGGTTTATGATGAGAAGAAACGCCGGCCCGAACTTCATGTCGAGGTTTCCCTTCTCACCACCAACAAGGATGGTGTCATCGAATACGCACGCAAGCACGCCGACCAAAGTTCAATGGTGGACGCCGTGGTGTTCGGCGAGGACAACCGCATGGCGTTCTCGTTCTTCCAGAACTGGTATGAGCAGGACCCGGGGCGGGAGGGCATCGAAGAGGGCGATCGGTATTATGTGATCACCGACCGTCCCGTCTATCGCCCCAACGATGTAGTGAAATTCCGCGTGTGGGCGCGCCGCCTGAAAAATCGCGCCTATGTGGCTGTGGCCGATCCCGCGGAATCACTTTCGATCACGATCTACGACGCGAAGAACAACGAGGTAAAATCGTTTTCCTCGAGTGTAGATGCTTTTGGTTGCGTCTCCGGCGAGTTTGAACTCGGCGGCGAACCGCCGCTGGGCCTCTATCATATCCGCGTCAATGGGCACATGCCCGACGCGCGGCGGAACGCCGGGGCGCTGTTCCGCGTCGAGGAATACAAAAAGCCCGAGTTCGAGGTCGAGGTAAAGCCGGCAAAGACGCAGGCCCGCCTTGGCGAGAAGGTCAAGGCGCANATCACCGCGCGGTACTACTTCTGTGCGCCGGTGGCCCGCGGCAAAGTCGCTTATAAAGTCTTCCGCGAANACTACCGCCATGTCTATTGGGGGCCGGGCGAATATGACTGGCTCTATGGCAGGGGCTATGGCCGCTACTACTACGCCTATCCGTGGCTGCCGTGGTGGAGCCGCTGGGGCTGTTTCATCCTGTGCGACGTCTGGCCCTCCTATTCTTGGGTCAATCCTGTCTATTTCCCATGGGGCGGCTACTACGGCGACGAGGCCGAGCGCTGGCAGCGCCGCACCGAAAGCGGCACGCGGCAGGCGCTGCGCGAACTGGTGGCCCAAGGCGAAGGCGAACTCAAAGAGGACGGCACATACGAGGTGGAGATAGATACCTCACGGGCGAAACAGGAACTCGGCGACCGGGATCATCGCTACACCATCGAGGCCGAGGTGCGCGATGAAAGCCGCCGCACCATCGAAGGCAAGGGCAGTATCCTCGTCACACGCCAAGAATTCTATGCGTTTGTCGAAGCCGACGGCGGATGGTATCAGCCGAAAAACGAGGCCTTCATCGAGGTGCGCACGCTGACCCCCGACAATGTTCCCGTATCGTGCAAGGGCGAAGTAATCATCGCGCGCATTCGATACGGCGGCGCGGACCGCAGCGAAGTCACCGAAGAAATCGTCCGGCGCTGGGAGGCCGAAACCGACGCGCAGGGCCGCCTCTCTTTCCGCTACGCCATCCCCGGCGAAGGGCAGTATCGTATCACGTTCAAGACGCAGGATTCGTGGAAGGAGGAAGTGCAGGGCAACGCCTTGTTCTGGGTGTGCGGGCCGAAATTCGACGGCCGCATCTACCGCTTCAACGACATCGAGATCATCGCCGACAAACGCACCTACAAGGTCGGCGAGACGGCGCATCTGCTGATCAACGTGGCGGAGAACAATTCGCGCATTCTCTTCAGCGACAACGTCAGCCGCGGTGTCCTGCTCGACTATCGCTTCATCGAAATTCCGTCGCGCTCGACCGTTGTGGACATCCCAATCCTCGAAAAGCATGTGCCGAATTTCTATGTCGAGGCGACGCTGGTTCGCAACGGCCGCGTTCACATGGAATCGCGCGAACTGTTCGTTCCGCCGGTCAAAGGCATGCTCGATGTCAAGATCGAGACCGACCGTACGACCTACAAGCCGGGCGAGACGGGGAAGGTGAAGGTAACCCTGACCGATGCCTCGGGCGAACCGGCGCGGGGCCAGGTTACGCTGACGGCCTATGACGAAGCGGTAACCTACATTCAGGAGGAATTCGGCCCGAATCCGCGCGTGTTCTTCTACGGCCAGAAGCGCTATCACACGCCGCAGAAAACGTCATCGCTTGATTACCAGTTTGGAGTGTGGGGATCGCTCCAGCGCGCCGAGAATTTCACGCATCAGGGCGGCGAGCCCGAAGGCTGGCGCGGCTTTTGGAACATCGCCGCCGGCGGCCTGTCGCTTTCGGGTGGAATCGAGGGCGAGGAAAGAAAAGCCGGCGATGCATTCTATTCGGATCGCTTGAGCGGGCTGGCGGGCGAGAGCAGCAACCTGCGGGAGTTTGCCCGGCGCGGGGCTGTTCGTGAAATGGCCGCCATGGACGGCGCCATGCCGATGAGCGCCGCGCCGGCGGCCGCTGCTGCGCCGATGGACATGCGCGCGAGGAGCGAAATCGCCGACGCAGCCGCTTTTGCCGGCGGCATGGCCAAGAGCGCCGAAGCGCAAATGGCCGGCCCGGGTGCCTTGGTCGAACCGGAAATCCGCACCAACTTCGCCGACACGGCGCTTTGGATTCCTGCTCTCCGTGTGGGAGACAACGGCACGACGGAGACCGAAATTATCTTCCCGCAATCGCTGACGACATGGCGCATTCGAGGATATGGTCTGACCCATTTGACGCAGGTTGGCGACGTGACGGCCAATGTTACGACCACCAAGAACCTGCTTGTTCGCCTGCAGGCACCGCGCTTCTTTGTCGAACGCGACGAGGTTGTTCTCTCCGCCAATGTTCACAATTACTTGAAGACCGACAAGAAAGTTACTGCCGAATTGCTGATCCCCGCCGAGGTTTTGGAGTTTCTGGGCAGTGAACAAAAGGTCATCACGAAAGATAAAGAAGGCAACGCGCATTTCCCGGCGACCGCCGTGGTCAAAGCCAACGGCGAGCATCGCTTTGACTGGCCGGTCAAGGTCAAGAAACAGGGGCTTGCGCGCATTACGGTCAAAGCCCTGACCGACGAAGAAAGCGACGCCATGCGTATGGCCTTCCCCGTCTTTGTGCACGGCATCAACAAAACGGTGGCCCAGAGCGGCTCGTTCCGCGTCGCGCAGGACGGGGACCGCACGCTCACCGTCGAGTTGCCCGCCGAGGTTGATCCCGAACAGACTCAACTCGAAATCACCCTCTCGCCATCGCTGGCCGGCGTGATGATTGATGCGCTGCCCTATCTTGTTGGCTACCCCTATGGCTGCGTCGAGCAAACGATGAGCCGCTTTTATCCGACCGTTCTCGTGGCCGACATTCTCAAGCGCACGGGCACCGATCTCGAAACCATCGGCAAACAACGCAAGCAAATGAACGCAGGCGATCTGGCGAACCGTTTCGGTCGTTGGCGCGACCCGGTGTTCGACAGCGAAGAGATGAACCGCATGGTGCGCGCCGGGCTGGAGCGCATTTACGCATTCCAGCAAAATGACGGCGGCTGGGGTTGGTGGCGCGAAGACGAATCGTCGCCGTTCCAAACCGCCTATGTGCTGCAGGGGCTGCACGCGGCGCGCAAGGCCGGTGTCAAAGTGGACGGCGGTGTGTATGACCGTGGCCTCAACTTCCTGCAACAAGCCATTCGCGCGGAACTGGCCAAGCCCAAACACCGGCAGCATCTTGGCGGCCTCGAAACGCAGGCCTACATGGCTTATATTCTGTCGCTCGAAAACCGTTTGCAGCAGAAGGACCAGCAAAAGTGGCTCGACGATCTTTATACTTCGCGCGGACTAATGACCAACTACGGCCGCTCGCAGCTGGCCCTTGCCCTGCACAACGCAAAGCGGAACAACGAAGCACAGACGCTCCTTCGCAATGTTCTGCAATTTGTCGAACGCGACGACTCGAACGAGACCGCTTGGGTCCGCACCCCCGCCAATTTCTGGTGGTTCTGGTGGAACAACGACATCGAGACCAACGCGTGGGCGCTCAAGGCGCTGGTCGCGCTTGATCCGAAGAGCGACCTTGCGCCGCGCATCGTCAAGTGGCTCCTCAACAACCGCCGCAACGGCTACTACTGGCGCAGCACGCGCGACACCGCGCAGGTCATCTCGGCCATGTGCGACTACATGATCGCCACGGGCGAGGCCGCGCCCGACTACACGCTCACGGTCAGCGTGGACGACCGCCCCATGAAGGAAATCAAACTAACGAAGGAGAATTTCTTCACCTTCGACAACCGCGTTGTGCTCTATGGATTGCAGGTCAAACCGGGCAAACACGAAATCCGTCTGGCCAAGCAAGGCCCCGGCGCACTCTACTACTCCGCCTATCTGAGTTACTTCACACTGGAAGAGGACATCAAGGGCGCGGGCAACGAAATCTTTGTCGAGCGGCAGTATTTCAAACTCGTGCCGCGAACCGAGATTGTCAAACTGCCGGACAAGGGACAAGAGGCAACTCTGCCCGCAGGCCGGCCCGACCCGCTCGACGCCACCGGCCGCACCGAGCAGCGCGCCATCTGGACGCGTGTGCCGCTCAAGACCGGCGATGCCGTAAAAAGCGGCGACAAGATTGAAGTCGTCCTCACAATTACAGCCAAGAACACCTATGACTATTTGACCTTCGAGGACATGAAGCCGGCCGGTTGCGAACCAATGGAGCTGCGCAGCGGCGGCAGATGGGCGGGAGGCCTTTGCGCCAATTTGGAACTTCGCGACGAGAAAGTCGTCTTCTTCATCGGCTTGCTCGAACAGGGCCGCCATGTACTGCGCTACAAGATGCGGGCCGAAACCCCCGGCAGGTTTCACGCCCTGCCCACAAAGGGCTTTGCGATGTATGCGCCCGAGGTGCGTGCCATTAGCGACGAGATGCGGCTGGGAATCAACGAGTAAGGCGGATTGCGCGTGCGACGCATTGTGCGGGGGACCGCAGCGCCGGGTGTGATGTGTCAAGAAACCCAAAAAGTGCAAATCGAAAATTGGAAGCCTGTCCGAGGGTGTGCAGTCATTCAAGGCGCTGCAAGTTCGCTATGAAAGAGCCGAAAACGGACCGCGTTAGAGTGAGCCGAGTTTTTTCAGCTCATTAATGGCCTCGACGCCCTTTTCCGTGAGTTTGTAACCAAACCCCGCGCGAGTCATCAACCCGCTGGCGCAGAATTTACTATAGGCGCGCTGGATCATGGCCTCGCGGCCTCGCAGGTCCAGATCGCGAACCACTTCCGTGAGCATAACCGTTTTGATTTCCAGCTGCATGGCCCCGCCCATGCCCAAACTCATCTTGGGCATGTGGTAGCGCAACAGGTCGAGTTCGAGGCGATCCAAGCGTTGCAGATTGATGCCCATGGCCGCTCTCCTCCTTTCTTAAGATGCCGACGGTTGGTTTGTGCAAGCACCGCCGTATTCCGCAGAATCGGCTCCCATACCGCCCTGTTGTTGCAGGCTCGTGATATACTTGCGCAAATCGGCCAATCGGGCCGGGTCGCGCTGATCGAGACTGACGCCGAATCGGACAATAATGCCGCCGCCGGCAGTGCCCCGCGGCTCCACCCAGATAATATCGCCAAACATGCGGCTTTTCTGTTCCGCACCGGGGAAATGGCACGAAATATGGCAGCCGCGCCGGCGAACAATCATCCTCGAGATTTCCTGCCGTGTGGCCGGTGTTTCCATAGTCAAGAGCAGCCCAAACCCGCCGTCACTGATGTCGCGAATGCGAACGTCCGTAATATTAATGGGAGTGGACATCTCCGAGGTGGTAATCTTCACATTGGCGGGAATCTCCACGCGAAACCTGCGCTGGCCCCGACGCTCCTCGATGTGTTCGGATTCCGTTCCATTGCTCACCATTCGGCGTCACTCCTTCGTCCTTGTTCCCTCCCCTGAAACTCAGCCCTTCAAACAAAATCAGCATTTATGTGTCCACAACGGCAATTGTCAAATAAAACCGGACGATCCAAGGGAACTTTTCCCGATTTCGGGAGATCCATCTTGACGCCGCGACCCGCTTTACGTTTCCTCTCCAACCAGAAGGAACGGAAGTCGCTTCATCGTCGGCAAAGCCTTCTGTGTTTATGCTTGGATGCTTTCTGAACAAGGTTCGTCGGTGGCGGGCAAAGAACAAAAAACTATTTTCGCAGCTGCGGATGTGGGCAGCAATGCCACCAAAATCCTGATTTGGGAAATCGCCGGCGACGGCCAGGTGCGCGAGCGTTTCCAAAAACGCTATGCCCTGCGTCTTGATGATGTGTTCCGCACGGGCCGCATCGAACCTCCGACCGTCGTCCGCCTGACCGAAACGTTCGCAGAGATCGCCGCCTTGTGCCGCCAGCACGGCGTCGAGGCCGAGCGCGCTGTGGCCACCGAGGCGTTTCGCTCCGCCGCCAACGCGCGCGAAGTGGCCGATGCCATCGCGCTTGAAACCGGCATTGAGATTGCCATTATCTCCGCCGAAGAAGAAGCGCGCCTTGTCGCCGAGGGCGTCCTGCTGGACCGGCCGGTTCAGGGCTCGGCGTTTCTGATATTCGACATTGGCGGCGGCAGCGCGCAAGTCAGCCGCGTGGACCGCAGCGCCGGCGGCAATACGGCTGCAACGGAAACTTTTTCGATGCCGTTGGGTGCCGTTCGCCTTCGGGAAATGTTCGTTCGCGGCGACCCGATTTCACCCGCCGACTACGAGGCGCTGCAGGAGCATGTGCGCGCCGCTCTGACGGTCGGTCTGGCCAAACTGAACGGCCAGTGGGCGCCTTGTGCAGTCGGCTGCGGCGGTGGTGTGCGCTTCCTTCACATGATGTGCGGCATTCATGGCGGCGCTCTGGGGCAGGATCAGCCCGTGCGATACCATCAGCTCGAACACCTTTGCCAAACGATATGGCCCATGTCCGTCAGTGCGCTGATGCGCAATTTTGGAATAGACCGCGAGCGGGCGGAGATCATTGTGCCGGGCGCGGTGGTGGCCGTCAACCTGATGAAGCACCTGCACGTGAACGATCTGCGACCGTCGCGCCGCGGTCTGCGCGACGGTTTGCTGGCCGAATTTATGCGCCATTGCCGCACACGCAGCTCAAACTGACATAATCCCATGTGCAAACCCTCAGGGCGTATCTATCATATTGCCCGTGTCATCACGTGGTTGCCGCCGGGCGGCATCGAAAAGCGGTTGGCCGCACTTCTGCCGCGGCTCAACCAACCGCCCTTCCGCGTGAGTGTTGTCTGTTTGCGCGAGCGCGGCGCACTCGCCGATGAGCTCGAACGCGCAGGTGTGCCGGTTGTTGTTCTGCCGATGCGCAGCCGGCTTTCACCCGGAGGCATTGCCCGTCTGGCGCGTTGGTTCCGCCGCGGGCAAGTGGACCTTGTCCACTCGCACATGTATCGCAGCAATGTGCCTGCGACTTTTGCCGCCCGCACCGCTGGAATCCGTGCTGTCCTCTGTCAGGTTCACAACATCAACACGTGGGAAACATGGCGTCAGCGATGGATGGACCGCTGGCTGCTGCGCTGGCGAAGGGCCATGATTGCCGTTTCCGAAGAGGTCAAGCGCGACGTCGTGGCCAATCTTCGCTGCCCGCCCGACCGCGTGCGCGTTCTGTATAACGGTATAGATTTAAGCGAATACGAACGCGCCGTTCGCTCGCCCGCATTGCTCCGCCGGATGGGAGTTCCGGACGGCCGGCTGGTGGTCGTGGTTCTGGCGCGGCTGGTGGAGCAGAAAGGCCATCTGCGGTTGTTGCATGCGCTGGAAAGCATGCGGGCAGACTTGCCGCCCTGTCACTTTCTTTTTGTGGGCGAAGGCGGCATGCGCGAAACAATCGAACGCGAAATTCGCCGGCGCGGCCTCGACGATCTCGTCACGCTGACCGGACACCGTGCCGATGTGCCGGCCATCCTCGCATCCTCGGATGTGTCCGTTCTTCCGTCCGACCGCGAGGGATTCTCGAACGCCATCGTGGAATCGCTGGCCGCCGGAGTGCCGGTGGTGGCCACCGATGTCGGCGGCAACCGCGAGGCCGTCATCTCCGGCGAGTGCGGCTACCTCGTTCCGCCCGACGACTCCAACGCCCTTGCCCAAGCCATCAAGACTGTGCTGGACGACGGTGCGCTGCGGCGCCGCATGTCCGAATCGGCCCGCCGCCGTGCGCAACGCTTCAGTCTTGATCGTATGCTCGACGAAACGCGGCAGCTGTATCGCGAAGTTTTGGGGATGGATTCGCAATCAATCGAACAATGAATACCGAACGATGCACCAAATGGCCCACAAGCCGTCGCGCCAGGTGATCTTTTTACCTTCCTTGTATTCGCGCCCGCTGTAGGAAATGCCGACTTCGTAGATGCGCGCCTTCTTGCGTGCAATCCGGGCGGTGATTTCCGGCTCGAAGCCGAAGCGATTCTCGCGAATGCGGATGCTCTGGATCAGCTGGCGCCGAAAAACCTTGTAGCCCGTCTCCATGTCGCTGAGGTTCAGATTGGTGAACATGTTCGAGAGAAGGGTGAGAAAGCGGTTGCCGACGTAGTGCCAGAAATACAGCACGCGGTGGGCCTCGCTGCCCAGAAAGCGCGAACCATAAACGACGTCGGCGCGCCCGCTGACAATCGGCTCGATCAGTTTCGGATACTCTTGCGGGTCATATTCGAGGTCGGCGTCCTGCACGATGACAATGTCGCCTTCGGCGGCCTGAAAGCCGGTACGCAAGGCGGCGCCTTTGCCTTTGTTTTTTTCGTGGAGAATCAGCCGGATACCCAGCCGCTGGTGTTCCTGAAGAAGCCACTCGCGCGTCCCGTCGGTCGAGCAATCATCCACTACGATGATTTCTTTTTCGAGCGGCGAAGCGGCCACGCGCCGAAGAATCTCCTCGATGGTGGCGCGTTCGTTGTACACGGGAATGACAATAGAAAGTTTCATACATGGACTCGATGTCGGAGAGTGGCCGCCGTGCGTGTTGCGCGCCGCTCCTGTGTTCCAAAATCCAGCCCTCCGCTGTCAAGCGAGAAGACCGTCTCCTGTTTTTCCGTTGATTGTACCGATGGTCTCAGTAGGATTTTTAGTGAATTGGGGAGGAACAGGAATGCTCCACCCACTATTCATCAGAAGAAGGTACAGGAATGGCGGTTTTGGAAAAAGCAAATGCCGCGTCCCCTGCGATACCGGAAACGATAGATGTGCAGCTGGACCTGTTCGATGAGATTGCGCGGCTGAAGCGCGAGCTTAATGCCGTGCTGCTGGCGCACTATTATCAGAATCCCGACATCCAAGACATCGCGGATTTTGTCGGCGACAGCCTGCAACTTTCCCAGCAAGCGGCCCAGACGCAGGCCGATGTCATCGTTTTCGCCGGCGTTCACTTTATGGCCGAGACGGCCAAGATCCTGAATCCGACCAAGCAGGTGCTCCTGCCGGATCTGGAGGCGGGCTGCTCGCTGGCCGAAAGCTGTCCGGCGGACAAGTTCGCCGCGTTCATTGCCGAACATCCCGGCCACGTGGTCGTGAGTTACATCAACTGCTCGGCGGCCACCAAGGCACTGAGCGACATTATTGTGACCTCGGCGAACGCCGAAAAAATCGTCCGCCAGATTCCGGCCGACCAGCCCATCATCTTTGCTCCCGACCGCAACCTCGGTGCGTATATTATGAAAAAGCTGAACCGGCCGATGGTGCTGTGGCCCGGCGAGTGTGAAGTGCACGTGGTATTTTCTGAAAAGAAAATTGTCGAACTCAAAGTGCGCCACCCGCAAGCGCTCGTCATCGCACATCCGGAGTGCGAAGAGCGCGTGTTGCGCCATGCTGACCATATTGGCTCGACGTCCTCGCTGCTGAAATACGTCGAACAGTCTCCCGCGCGCGAGTTTATCGTGGTCACCGAGCCGGGGATTATTCACCAAATGAAAAAAAGCTGTCCGGACAAGGAGTTCTATCCGGCCCCCGCACAAAACGAATGCGGTTGCAGCGAGTGCTCGCACATGAAGAAAAACACGCTCGAAAAGATCTACCTGTGCATGAAGAACCGCGCTCCGGAGATCACGCTGGATGAGGATTTGCGGCAGCGTGCCCTTAAGCCCATCCTGCGTATGCTGGAAATGAGCTGAGTGTTCGGAGATCTACCTGCAGACGGACCGAGGCAAGATTGCATCGCGAAAGTTATCCCCCTGTCATCATCATCGGAGGGCCGACCGGCGTCGGCAAAACCGACGTAGGGGTCGAGTTGGCTCTGCGGTGCGGCGGCGAGATTATCTCCGCTGACTCCATGCAGGTCTATCGGCGGTTCCAAATCGGAACCGCCAAACCCACCCCCCAGCAATGTCGCGGCATTCCGTATCATGGCATTGATCTGATCGAACCGACCCAGACATTTCATCTCGGCGCCTTTATCGAAATGGCCGACCGCCTCATTGCCGAAATCGCCGCGCGCGGCCGCCAGCCGCTGATCGTCGGCGGCACGGGACTTTACATCAAGGGGCTTCTGCAAGGTGTGTTCGACTCACCTCCGGTGGATGCGGCTTTGCGCCGGCGGCTGCTCGAACGCGCCAAGGCGGAAGGCGCGCCCATGTTGCACGCCGAGCTGGCGCGCGTGGACCCGCCGGCGGCCGCCCGCATTTCGCCCAACGATCCCGTACGCATCGTGCGGGCGCTCGAAGTGTGGGAACAGACCGGCCGGCCGATTTCGGCGCTGTGGGCGGAGCAACGGGCCGCATCGGGCGTGGTCGCCGCCAAGTCGCGCCATCCGTATTATCTGTTCGTCCTGTATTGCGAACGCGCAATCCTCTACGAAAGGATCAACCGCCGGGTCGAGGCGATGTTTCACGCGGGGCTGGCCGACGAGGTCAGACAGTTACTGGCCGCCGGGGTTTCGCCCGACTGCCATGCATTCAAAGCCCTCGGCTATCGCCACGTGCTGGCGTGGATCGAGGGACGGATCAGCGAAGGCGACGCAATCGCCGAGATACAGAAACATACACGCCATTATGCCAAGCGGCAATTGACATGGTTTCGCGCAATGACGGGCGCCCAGTGGATTGATGTCGGCACGCGTGGGGCGGCCGACGTGGCCGCAGAAATTTCCGCCCGTGTCCAACGCCAACCACCACAAACTCATATATGATGTTCTGTATGGAATCGGGGCGGGAATTCGAAAGCTATTTGTGCTCGAAAGTTTGCCCATTCGGCAAACTTTGCTCACCACGCACACAGTCGGGATGATCATAACTCTCTACGATTAAATACTGTGCAGAAATCGCGTTTCGGACGCCTTAATAGGTTGCCCTCCACGCCGGCCGAATTGAAATATCAACTTGGACGGCGACCGCAGCGCGTCCCACGCCTTGGACCCATTTCAATTCGGACGCGGTGGTAGAGATCCCTCCACAGTATCGAACGCTTTCGCAGACATCCGGTTCGTAAACCTGAGCTTTTCAAAACCTCCAGCCAAACAAACCAGTTTCACGCATAATCACTGAGATGTTTCAAGCAGAGCGTCGCTCAAAAACGCCAAAAAAACAAAACACGAAGTACATATCCGACCCTATCAGTAG
>JAOAGV010000056.1 GCA_026415575.1 Candidatus Sumerlaeia bacterium | reverse complement strand
GAGATTACGAGCAACACCATTCGCGGCAACACAAATGATGACGGTTATGGGGGGGGCTTTAGCATCAACAACAGCACATCCACGCTTCGAGGCAACCTCATCACACGCAATAGTTCCTACTCGGACGGCGGTGGCGGACATGCGGAGGAAAGCAATATGCGATTGGAGCGGAATACAATCACATACAACAATGTCACCGACGAGGGGGATGGCGGCGGTTTGCTATTAGACGATTCCATCGCTGAACTCCACTACAATACAATTTCCAATAATTGGGTATCCGATAGGTATTACTCTGGCGGCGGAGTGTCGGTAGATGAGGGTGATACCACGTTCACATACAACACGATTGCATCGAATACAGCCGGCGAAGGCGGAGGACTGTGTTTCTGGCGCGGCAACCACTATCTTCTCGGCAATATCATCCAAGACAACGTGGCGGTGGAGTCCATTGGAGCCGGCGCCAGCTTCGACAACGGCACGGTCGTGGTTACCAGCAATACCATTCAGCGAAACCGCACCTATGAAGGCGATGCCGGCGGCCTGTATTGCGGATGTGACGACGCCACACTGACCAGCAACACCATTCGCGATAACACAGCGGATTGGGACGGAGGGGGCATTTTGGTCGCTGGTTTTGCCCGGATGGCTCGAAATCGCATTCACTCCAACACGGCTTCTGACGGCGGCGGCGTTTATTTATATAATGCCGACGCGCAATCGGAGGACAACATTATCATAGACAATCATGCCAACGGCCAAGGCGGCGGCGTCTTGTCTGACAGAAGCACCCTAACCTCGCAGCGCGACCGGATTACCAGCAACACGGCAACCGATCACGGCGGCGGTGTCAATGCATGGGATTCTACGGCAACATTGATCAACACCGTGGTAGCCCGCAATCGCGCCGCGCAGGGCGGCAGCGGCATTTACGGCTCGCGGAGTGCGAGATATCGGCTGCTGCACTGCACCATTGCAGACAACATTTTGGGCCAAGGCTATGGCATGCACCTCGATACGCAAACCAATTCGCTGGATGCGACCAATACCATCGTCTGTGGTCATGCTATCGGCGCCCGTGCGGAAACCGGCAGCACCATCACGCTAAACGGTGTCCTGTGGAACACCAATACGACAAACACCGTCGGGGCGGTGACTGTAAGGAACGCGCGTACGGGCAACCCGGCGTTTGTCAACGCCGCTGCCGGCAATTATCATATCGGCGCGGGTTCGGCGGCGCGCGACACCGGCGTTCTTTCGACTGTGGTGAACGACATGGACGGTCAGTTCCGGCCCATGGGGCGCCGGCATGACCTTGGCGCGGATGAATATCCCGACGTGGGGTTGGCCCTCACGAAGACCCCGTCGGACTCTGTAGTGGATGCCGGCCAGATCACCACCTATACGATTGTCGTGCGGAATGCGGGATTTGGGACGGCCACGAATGTTGTGGTTCGCGATACGTTGGGCAGCGGGCAGACGGCCGTCCGATGGCGCACCACCAGCGGGACGGTTTCAGCAGGGCCGCCCGCGCCGGGGCCATGGACCATTGGCTCTCTGGCACCGGGAGCCGGTGCCACCATGTGGCTGGGGGTTCAAGTGTCGTCGGCTTTGCCGGCGGGAAGCCGGGTTACCAATTTTGTCCGTGCGACATCAAACCAAACGACCAACACCGCCCTCGTCAGCAACCTCGTGCAGACGGTTCGCGCGCGGATCAACGAAAACCCCCAGAACTACTATAGCGTCCAAGCGGCCGTGGATGCGGCCCGGCCGGGCGATACGGTCAAAGTTACGGGCACCGGATTGGGCGTTTTCCAACGCGGCGGAACCGTCCAGCACGTGTTGGTGAACAAAACCCTGACAATTCAGGGCGGGTATAATTCGACTTTTACGGCGCGCGATCCGGTGCTGTATCCTACGGTGCTCAACGCCGTTGGGCGCGGTTGCGTAATCCGCATTACGGGAAACATCAACCCCGTGTTGGACGGCTTGCGCATTACCGGCGGCATGGCGCCTGTGGGCGGAGGTATTTATGGCGATTCCACAGGCGCTTCCGTGCAAAACAGCTGGATCTATAACAATACCGCCGAACAAGACGGCGGGGGTATGTATTTTACCGGCACGGCTCTCCGCTTGGCGGGAAATCAGGTTACAAGCAATACGGCCAATAACCACGGCGGCGGGCTTATGGCTCTGGCCTGCGTGACCACGCTGACCGCCAACGTCTTTGACGGCAACACGGGCGGTGGCACGGGCGGCGGTCTGCGCTTGGAAAGCAGCACCAGCACTCTGGCGCAAAACACGATCAGCCGGAATACGGCCGGCACCGCGGGCGGACTCTCACTGGCACGCGGTGCGGCTGTTTTGTCGGAAAACCGCCTGACCACCAACACGGCCCGTCGGATGGGAACGGGCGGCGGCTTCCACGGTGACTACACCAGCGCCACGCTGATTGCCAACTGGATCGCCGGCAACACAGTAACCGACACGGGCGGCGGGGGCGGCTATACGGATCGGGGCTCCTTCGCATACTATCGAAACACGTTCTACCGAAACCGGGCTTTGTGGACCACGAATCCAACGTGGGGTGGCGCGTTGTATTCCTATGGCACAACAACCACGCTGGTCAACAATATGATCGTGGAAAACTCGGCGCGAACCCACGGCGGCGGTATTCTTCTCAAAGCAGCGACTTGGAGAACTGGCATCACGCGTGGCATCCATAACACGTTTGCCCGCAATACCGCCTTCAACAGCGTCTTAATCGATACCAGCGTTACACTAACCAACACGATCTTCTCCAGCGCCACAGAGGCGGTGAAAGTCGGCTTCTACAACGATCCCGACGTGCGATTGCTGCTCAATACCCCACTCTGGCACGATACGCCAACCACCGCCATAGGGCCATCGTCTATCACTGCCGTGAACAACCTGTATGGCAATCCGGCATTTGTGAACATACGCGCAGGCAATTATCACATCACAACGGCGTCGGCGGCGCTGGATCGCGCAGTCCCCGCCGGAGTTGGGGTGGATTTTGACGGCCAGGCCCGTCCCTTCGGCGCGGGCTATGACATCGGGGCCGACGAATACAGCACAGCCCCGACATTTCCACCCGCACCGGTCATGCTGGCCGAGCCGGCTTACACCTCCGGAACGACCAATCGCGTGGCATGGAATGCCTCCGCGGGCGCGACGGCTTATTATCTCGAATGGAGCCGCAACGCCGCCTTCGCCCCGGTGGCCGGAAACAGCGGCTGGATTACCGGCCTCAACCACACGGCAACGGGCTTGGTCAACGGCGGGCGATACTATTTCCATGTCAAGGCGCGAAATGCCGGCGGCGAGGGTCCGTGGTCGAATGTGGTTCACTCGCTGCAAGACAGCGCAGCGCCGGCAGCCCCGGGCCGACCCACCGATGCCGGTGCTTTTACCTCCTCCACAGCGGTGCGCTTCAACTGGACGGCCGCAACGGATCCCGGCACCACGCCGTCGGGCATTGCCTCCTATGATTTGCAGGTGGGCACCACAGCCGGCGGCAGCAACATCTTCAACGGCAACGTGGGCAATGTCCTGACGCGCACGGTCACAGGCGCCAATGGCCAGACCCTGTATGCACGCGTGCGGGCGCGCGACCGCGCCGGCAATGTCGGCCTGTGGTCGGCCAATTCCGACGGCATCACCGTGGACACGGTAAAACCCCGCCTAACTGCGGCATCCGCGCGCGATCTCTATTCGGTCATTGTGAGTTTCAACGAACCGGTAGTCAACGCAGACAAGGTGGGGAACTACTGGCTCAGCGGCGGCCTGCGCGTCCAAGCGGCGCAAACGCGCAGCACAACCCAGTCGCTGGTCCAAACCAGCACGCAGACGCTGGGACAAATCTACACCATCACGGTCGGCGGCACGTTGCGCGACCGTGCCGGCAACGCCATAGACCCGGCTTACAGCTCGCGCAATTTCAGCGGTGGCGCCAAGACCAACGCCCACGGGTGGCAACTCTACCGTTGACCGGCCGGGGATGAGGGGCGAGCCGAACATCCCTATTCGGACGCCGTGGAAGGTGTCGCTCCAATAATTACGTGGAGGGTCGGGTTCCACCCCGACCGTATTTTCGATTTAGACAGTGGAGGGTCGGGTTCCACCCCGACCGTGTTTTCGATTTAGACAGTGGAGGGTCGGGTTCCACCCCGACCGTATATGATTGCGCTACTTGATGCAGGCATGGATGCTTTCCTTATTTCTGGAAGCCATCCCGCCATGTAGAGGGTCGGGTTCCACCCCGACCGCATCCCTTTTCCATTTGATCTATCCCAATATGGATTCGGATGCCGTGGAGGGCCTCCCTTCATGCCTTAATCCGGATGCGGTGGAACGCATCCCTCCACACCTTATTCCGGACGCCGTGGAAGGCGTCCTTCCATTTCTGCGAAAACAGCACACAGGCTGTTTGGCCCCAACACAAAGCGCTCGCGTTTTGCGGGAGAAGATTTCTCACGATTTCGGGAAATACAACCGTCGGGAAAGAGGTTGGGCAGTTGCTTGGGGTGCTCGGAAGTTCCGCTTCCTTGGAGTTTTCCGGCCTTATTTGCCCCTAACGTGGGTTCCGGCCACAACCAAAGAGGTCAAAGGCAAGAGGGTAGAACTCAGAAAAGATCTTCGCAAATGGGCTGGATGTTTAGACCGAAGAGTCGAAAGTAGCCCCATACGTTCTCCGAACGACTCCTACACGGCATCGTCCTGCGACTCGCCGGTGCGGATACGATAACATTGCTCGACGGGGAGAACAAAAATCTTACCGTCGCCGACCATGCCCGTCCGCGCTGCCTTCATCATCACCTGAATGACCTGATCGAGCCGGTCTTCATGGCAGACGACCTCGATCTTGATTTTCGGCAGAAAGTTGGTGGTATATTCGCTGCCGCGAAACAGTTCCGTGTGGCCGCGCTGGCGGCCAAAGCCGCGCACCTCGCTGACGGTCATTCCGCGCACGCCGACTTCGAGCAGCGCCGCCCGCACCTCGTCCAGCTTGAACGGCTTGATGATGCACTCAACCTTCTTCATTGTTGTTCCTCGTCCTTCGTCATTCCGCACTCACCGCGCCCCATCCATCCTTCATCCTTCCGCCCTCATCCCTTAATTCATCGTTCATCCTTCATCATTCATCCCTCATCCTTCCGCCCTCATTCCTCATCCATCTCTCACTCCACCTGCTGTCGCACAACAATGCCGTATTTGGCCATGCGTTTGCGCAGCGTGGTTCGCGTAATGCCGAGAAGTTTGGCGGCACGCGACTGATTGCCTTCGACCGCTGCAAGCGCCTTGCGCAGCAGGACTTCCTCGATGCGGTCGAACGGCTCGACGCGCTGGCCGGTCTGGTAGAGTTCATGAAAATAGGCAAACACCGGTTCGAGCAGTTTTTGAAGGGTTTCCTTGGCTGCCGTATCGCTTGTCGTGTCCGGCGGGGCGCTTTTTGCGCTGCGCTGGGGAGTTACCGCCAAATGCTCGGGCAGAATAATGACGCCCGGGCAGGTGAGCGCTGCGCCCTTGATGACGTTTTCCAGTTCGCGCACGTTGCCCGGCCAGGAATAGGCCTTGAGCACTTCGAGCGCGGCGTTGGAGAGCGACAGGCCCGGCCGGTGCAACTCATCGCGCGCGCGCTGGAGAAAGTGCTTGGCCAGAAGCACAAGGTCGTCGCCGCGTTCGCGCAACGGCGGCACATGAATCGGCACGACCTTGAGCCGATAGTAGAGGTCGTCGCGGAAGTGGCCTTCGCGCATCAGTTCGACGAGGTTGCGGTTGGTGGCGGCGAGAATGCGCACGTCCACGTCAATGGTTTCGGTGCCGCCGATCCGCTCGAACATGCCGTCCTGCAGGACGCGGAGCATCTTGGTCTGGAGCGCCGGCGACATGTCGCCGATTTCGTCGAGAAACAGCGTGCCGCCGTTGCAGACTTCGAGTTTGCCCAGCTTGCGATGGAGAGCGCCGGTGAATGCCCCGCGTTCGTAGCCGAACAGCTCACTTTCGAGCAGGGGTTCCGGGATTGCAGCACAATTGAGTGCTAGAAACGGTTTGTCAGCCCGCCGGCTGTGCTCATGGATCATGCGCGCAACCAGCTCCTTGCCCGTGCCGCTTTCGCCCGTAATCAACACGGTGAGGTCGCTGGGGGCGACCTTGCCGATGGTCCGATAGACCTCCTGCATGGCGGGCGAGGTGCCGATCATGCCGGCGGGCGCGTGGCGTTCGGCGGCGGGCTGGGGTGGCCGGGCGGCGGTGCGCTGGGCGGCGATATCAAGCGCTTCGGCGACCAGTTGGCGGAGTTGGCCGACGTCGAAGGGCTTGAACAGATAGTCGTGCGCGCCCTGTTTGATGGCCTCGACGGCGATCTGCGCGGTGCCATAGGCGGTCATGACGATAATGATCAAATCAGGCGCGGCTCGGCGGATGGCGCGCAGCGCGTCGAGGTCGTCGGTTCCCGGTCCGCGCACATCCATGATGACCAGATCGGGGCGTTGCGCGCGGATGGATTCGAGGGCTTCGGCGGCATCGCGAGCCGGGCGGATTTCGTGCTCCCCAAACACATGGCGGAACAGAAATCCGAGGTTTTCATCCGCAGCTACGATGAGAAGGTTGGCCATAAGCTTTTGCTTCGGTGAAGTCTTGGGGGCGGAGACATTGCTTACCCGCCCTTCGCGCGCTGCGATTTCGTTATCTCCTATGACCTACTTGCCGTTTGGGTGATATATTCCGCAATCCGCCGGGCCACAATAATCTCCTCGTTGGTGGGGACGATCATCACGCGGGCCGAGGAGTCTGCCGTCGAGACCGTGCACTCACCCGCCGGCGAGGCGTTCAATGCCGCATCAATCCGCACCCCCAAACACGTCAGGCGCTCGCAAATCCGGCTGCGAATCAAAGCACCGCGTTCGCCGATGCCGCCGGTAAAAACCAACACGTCGCAGCCGCCGCAAGCCACCCACAGTGCGCCGATCTGCTTGGCGACCTCATAGACAAAGCAATCGAGCGCCAGCTGCGCGTCGCGGTTGCCTTGGGCAGCCGCTGCCTCCAATGGTGGAATGTCGCCGCTGAGTCCGGCCGACAAGCCCTTCAGCCCGCTGTCCTGACAGAGAATTTTCCGTACCTGCTCGGCGGTGTAGCCGTGTGTTTCGATCAGATACAATACAACAAAAGGATCGAGTTCGCCGTTGCGCGCCGATTGCGGAACACCCGACTGCGGCGAAAACCCCATGGTCGTATCCACCGACCGGCCGTCGCGGATGGCGCACAGCGACGAGCTGCCGCCCAGATGGCAGGAGATGATGCGCAAGCCTTCGGACGCACGTCCGAGTAGTTTCGGCACACGCTCGGCAATATACCAGTGCGAGGCACCGTGAAAGCCGTAGCGCCGGATGCCCAGTTTCTCCCGCCACTCTTTCGGCAGCGCATAGGAATACGCTTCGGGCGGAATGGTCTGATGGAAGGTTGTTTCAAACAAGCCGTAGAGGGGCGTATTCGGCAGCACCTGCTGGAAGAACCCAATGGCCGTCAGATAGATGGGATTGTGGAGCGGAGCGACCACGGCGAAATCGCGCATGCCCTGCAACACCTTTTCATCGAGCCGCTGCACGCCGCTGTAGGGGCCGCCGTGCACGGTCTTAAATCCCACGGCGTGCAACTGATTCAGCGAGCGAAGGACGCCGATGTCCGGATCGGTCATCCACCCGACGGCAAGGCGAATGGCGGATGGATAGTCGGCCACAGGCTGGTCGGAGGCGGCGGTTTTCCCATGACAATTGCGATAGGATGCCGGCGAACTGGCGCGGCCGATACCTTCTATCCTGCCCTCGGCAAGGACCGACTCGGCAGGGAATTCATAGAGTTTGAACTTCAACGACGTACTGCCCACATTGGCAATCAGCAGGTTCATCGGGCCTTTCCTCGGCAAGGAATTCGATTGATTCTCCCCTGCGGCTGTGGCATTCAATACTCTCAGGCTGGAATGAGAAGCCTCGGGCTTTAATTTCAACAACCAAGCAAAACGATGATCGAAGCGGGTTCGGGCGAAGTCAACGCTTTTGAGAGCGGAGCGGCGGCTGCCTCCGGCGATGTGAACCTCCGCATCCGCACGCTGACCTGTCTGCTGCAACTGGGCCGGCTGATCGAAGCAGAAGACCGCGTGGATTCCGTGCGGCGGCGCGTTCCCGACCTCATCGCAGAAGGGCTGGGGCCGTCGAACCAGCAAGGGGTAAAACTTTCGCTGGGCGGGTTCACGTTCCTTTCGACATGGTTTGTCGAATCGCCGCATGTGGTCCGCAAAAAAATCCTCAGCCATCAGCAGCCCGTTGGCGAGATTGAAGTGCACCTGCCGGAAACGGCCGGGCCGCTCACGCCCGAGCAATGGGACCTGCTGGCCGGAGTGGCCGAGCGCATGGCGCGTTTCCAGGAACGCAAGAACCTGCAGTCGGCGCTCGAACGCTCCGAGCAGCGCTACCAACGGTTGTTCCGGCAGGCACGCGACGGGATCGTGCTGGTGGACGCGGACACGGCCCTCATTCTCGACGCCAACGAAAGTTTTTTGGATTTGGTCGGCGGCTCGCTCGATGAATTGCAGACTTGCAAACTCTGGGAAGTCATCGCACCCGAAGACCGCGAGCCATTCCAAGCCGACCTCGAACGCGCCATCGCCGAGACCGAACGCCAGTGGCAAGTCGCCCCGATTGTCGCAACAACGCGCCTTGGCCGCCAGATCGAGGTCACCTGCTCGATGCTGCATTTCATCGAGAGCAACGTGTTGCAATGCATCTGCCGCGACATCACCGAGCGTCAGATGCTGACCAACCGGATCGCGGAGTCGGAGAACCGTTATCGGGCGATTTTCGAGTCCACACCGGTGGCCATGATTTCGTGCGACACGCATGGCAGGGTACTCGATGTGAACGCGTCGTTGCTTTCGAAGTTTTATGGCGATGCGGTGACCAAAGACGCTCTGGTGGGCCAGCATGTACTGGAGCTGGGCTTGTGCGATCTGCAAGGCCGACAGGTGGAATTCATGCAGTTCCTGCGCGGGGTGTGCGTCCAGATGCGCGACGTGCCGATTCTGGAGTCGTCTTACCGGCGCGCAGGCTATGCCCATATCCGGGGCATCCCGCTGTTGGACGCGCAAAACAAAGTGATTCTGGGGTTGGTAATCATCGAGGACATCACCGAGGTGCGCGAGGCCCAGCGGGCGATGCTGCAATCGGCGAAAATGGCGGCGGTGGGCCAGATGATGGCCGGTTTTGCGCATGAAATCGGCACGCCGCTGGGGATCATCTCGGCCAATGCCCAGTATTTGCTGAACGACTGGCAAGGGAAGCCCGGAGCGGAGGAACTGCGGGTAATCCTGCACGAGACCAACCGGATCACGAATCTGGTGCAGAAATTGCTGATTTTTTCGCGGCCGGCGGCGTTCAAGCTGGCCCCTGCGTCGGTCAACGACCTTATCCGTGAAATCGTGGAAATGCTGCGGCATCAACAAATCCTGCGTTCGGTTGAAATTGTGCAGAACTTTGCGCCGGACCTGCCTTTGATTCCCCTTGACGCCACGTTGATCAAACAGGTTTTTTTCAACTTGATTATCAATGCAGGGCAGGCCATGCCCAATGGCGGGCGGCTGACGTTGGCCACCCGTTTGGTGAAATCGCTCGCAGGCGGACGCTTCAAAGGACCTTTCATCGAAGCGGAAATCACAGACACCGGCATAGGGATTTCACCGGCAAATTTGCGCAAAATCTTTCTGCCCTTTTTTACCACCAAGGAACCGGGCAAGGGCACGGGCTTGGGGTTGTCCATGTCCTACCGAACAGTTCAGAATCACGGTGGCACGATCGTGGCCGAAAGCCGCGGGGAAGGGTGCGGCGCCACGTTCCGCGTTTTTTTGCCCTTGGCCGGTCCGGCGGATCAAACGACCGAAACCACGGGCGACTGGATGGAACCCATCCATTACAGAGGAGGAAATGCCCATGCCTGACAATCCGGTGACGGTTCTGGTCGTGGACGATGACAACGAAATGACGTCCATCATCCAGAAAGTGCTCGTGCGCGAGCAGTATCAAGTGCTGACCGCCGAGAACGGCGACGAGGCGCTCACAGTCATGGAACGCCACCCGGTCCAAGTGGTAGTGGCCGATTGGAAAATGCCCTGCTGCGACGGCATGCGGCTGATCGAAATCGCCCGCGAGCGGTTTCCCCAAACCAAGGTGATCATGATTACGGCCTTTGGCGAGGTGAACGACTATCTGGATGCGATGAACCGCGGGGCGTTTGAGTTTCTCTCAAAGCCGCTGAGCATAGATGAACTAAAAACCTTGGTTGGTCAGGCAGCCGCGGCGGCCCGCCCGGCGCCGGCACCCTGAGGCAAGCGTGTGAGAAGTGCGTTGTGGGTTATGGGTTGTGAGGCGGGGGAACCGTTGCTTGTTGAGTCCGCGGGCCGAACCTCAAGTTGAGCGTATTAAGTCTGCAGTTCAAATCTCCGTTTGCTGGATGAAGCTTTGGCTTCAGCGAGGCTGAGACATTGGAATCGCCAGCGCGGAAAACGCTTTCGCGCTGGGGTGCGGAGTAAAACTTGCAGGGAGTCCAAGTATGTCGTCAGAACTTCCGGCAGTCGTAAAAATCACCGACGCCCACCTGAACGATTTGTACACCAACCGCGTGTTGGCCGAACTTAGCGGCTATGCGCAGGAAGAACTGGAGCGGATTGGTTGGATCAACATCGTAGATCCGTTGGCGCAGTCGCTGTTCGAGGAGATCAGCCGGTCGCTCGAGCACACGCCCTACATTCGGGAATGTTTCGAGACGAACATCACGTGCCGCGACGGCTCGTCGCGCACCTTGGCGTGGGAAGTCGTGGCGCTGTCGCCCGATCAATTTCCGTTGATGTTGATCACGGCGCGCGAGTCGCCGCAGCAAAAGCTGTCGGGTGCGGGCGTGGTGCGCTTGCGCGAAACGGCCGCGTTGCCCAGCGTCCTGTGGGAGGAAGCCTTCAACGCCCTGCCCGACTGTGTTTCCATTCACGACGAAAACTTCACCATTCTTGCCGCCAATCAGGCGCTGTGCGAGCGGTTGGGCTTGCCGCAGTCGGAAATTGTCGGTCGGAAATGCCACGAGGTGTTTCACGGGCTCGGCCAGCCGGTCGAGCACTGCGTGCAAGTGTGCGCTCTGGCGATGCGCGACGGGAAACGCGCCCGGCGCGAAGCCTATGAACGGATGTTCAAAGGCATCTGTCAGGCCGAAGCCGCGCCGTTTTCCTCGGGGAGATTTGGTTTTCGCGCTGTGGTGCACACGCTGCGCACACCGGAAAGCGCGGGCCACGCCGCTTCGTCGGCATTTTCGCAGCGCGAGCTCGACAGCCTCTCGCGACTGGCCGGCGCCGTTGCCCACGACTACAACAACCTTCTCTCCGGCGTGGTCGGCTATACCGGCATGTTGCAGATGCTTAATGACCTGCCGCCCAAGGCCAAAATGTATGTCGCCGAATTGCAGAAAGCCGCGGCACACATGAACGAGATGACCCAGCGGCTTCTCCTGTTCGGTCGGGACCGCATTCTCCGACCCCAGCAGTTTGATTTGAACCAACTGGTCGCCGATGCGTTGCGGGCACCGGATGTGGTAGCCGCCGACCGCACCGTTCATGCCGAACTCCCGCCGGGGTCGCTCTTGGTGGCCGCCGATCCCTTTCAACTGCGCGTGGCATTGGGCAATTTGGTGCAAAATGCGCTCGAAGCAACGGCGAAGGCCGGCGGAGAGGTCGTGGTGCGAACAGTGCTGCGGCGCGCACCCAAAGCGTTTCCCACTTTTTTCGCCGTGGCGCCCGCCGGCAACTATGCCTGTCTGGAAGTGCGCGATACCGGTCCGGGTATTGCGCCCGACCGCTTGGTTCACATCTTCGAGCCCTTCAGCCAGAAGGAAGGCCGGCCGGCCGGCCGCGGGCTCGGTCTGGCCATGGTCTATCGAATTGTGCGAAACCACAACGGCTATATTGAGGCCGACAGCGAAGTGGGCGTCGGCACGCGCGTCAGTATCCTTCTGCCGACCATTGGATGACCGGAGGCGCGCGGGCTGATTATGAATAGTCCCCGCTCGGAATCCCTGCCGCTCCGTCGCCGGTTCGCGCTCGCAATCAATCTCGCACTCAGCGCGGGCGCTGCGATTGCAGCGCTCGGGCTGGCCGAATTGGCCTTGCGGTTCTTTGTCCCCTTCCGTCCGCCAATTGTCGTCACACAGGAAAACCGCGACCTGTTTGTGAAATCAGCGATTGCCGGTTTGCGATACGAACTGCGGCCGAACTTTGCCGGGCGCGCGTTTGGAGCCGAAGTCCGCATCAACTCACACGGCATGAGAAGTCCCGAGCGGTCCATGTCGAAGCCCGCGGGCGTTCGGCGTGTGTTTGTGTTGGGCGATTCCGTGGCCTTTGGACATGGCGTGGCGCAAGAGGCGGCTTTTCCGGCACTTCTGGAGACGATGCTGTCGGACGGTGCCTCGTCGGGGCGAGTTGAGGTAATCAACGCGGCTGTTCCCGGCTACAACTCCGTGCAACAGGAAATTGTCCTGCGCGAAAAGGCCGGCCCGTGGCAGCCCGACGTGGTGCTGGTTGTGGCCGTGGTCAACGACGCCGAGCCGGCGTATGACCTCGGCGAAGACGGAATGCTTCACTGGGAGAATCCGCCGGAAGTTTATCGCGAGTTCATCGAGCGGACCATCGGCGGCAAGGGCTGGCGGACATTCGCCCAACGCCACTTCCGGCTGGCCGCTCTGGCGGGTGCCGCGCGGCCGCATTTTCTCACACACAAGTATCTGGACTATCTCGACCGGCTGTATGCGGCCGACTCGGCCGGCTGGCAGAATGCACAGCGCGCCTTCCGAACGATGCGCGACCAATGCCATGCGCGGGGAATCGCGATCGTTCTAGCCTTCTGTCCAGTTCCCGAAAAGCCGGAGCCGGACGTGTTGCGACGCATTCGCGTCAAATTTGCTGAGTTTGCCCGAAACGAGGGTATTCCTTTTGTGGACCTGTTTGGCGCCGAGCACAGCCGGCCGGTCTCTGAAGTGGTGCTCTCCCCTCTCGACCGCCATCCGAACGTGCTTGGCCATCGCTTGCTTGCCGAAGCCTTGGCTCCGGCTCTCCGCAAAGCGCTCCAAAAAACACCGCAGTAAGGTTCCGCCTCTTCTCCCCTACTGATTCTGCGCGTGCCCTCTATGGGGCAAGGCGGATGACGGAGACTTTGCCGGCGCTCACGCGGACTTTTTGCGCAACTTTTTGCCCGCGCGAAAGAGCGGCCTTGACCTCATACTCGCCGACCGGCACGCGCATAAAGGCGAAAAACCCGCTGCCGTCCGTGTGCGTCGAGCGCGGCGGCCGTGTCTCCAACGTTACCGCGACATAATCAATGCGGTCGCCGCCGACCACTCCAGCCACCCACCCGGTGCTCATTTGGTCGGGCGGGGTGATCGCGGGCGTCGGCACGTTGGGCCGGAAATAGGTTTTTCTCAACCCCTCCATGAGCGTCTCGGCGCGGTCGCCCTCCCGTACCAGTTGGGCATAGCTGAACAGACAGACGCCCGCGAGGTCCGTGTGCTGAAAGGCCAGGGCAATCTGGCGGAGCGTGCCGGCGGGCGAATTGATAAAGCTACCCTGACCGACCACGGGAATTGCCGTGCCGCGGTTGGCGGCCAGAAAATCCAGCCATTGGCGATAGTCGCGGGCCTGTGCCGCCACGTGGTCGCGTTTGTAGATCATGGGAATGTTCAGATCGAGCAGGTCGGCGCGCACCCACGTCTGCCAGTCCTGAAAAACATCATAATAGGGCCGCGTAGCCTTGAAGTCCTCCTTGCACTCATCAAATGCCACCGTTGCCGCCGACACTTTGACGGTCGGCCGGAACGCCTTGGTGGTGATATACAGGCGCCGCAGCATCATGCTGACTTGCTGGCGCCGGAATTCGCCCCACGCCGCATCGTCGGGCCGCGGGCGGAACAGGCGGCCTGCCACGCCGCCGCTGAGGCTCCGATACCGCGCCACCGCAATCGGGTTGTAGCCCCACTGGCGGCCCGGATAGCGGATGCGGTCGAAGTGGATCCCGTCAAGGTCGTAGCGTTGGACAAGATCGGCGACAATCCGGTCGGTGTGCGTAATGACCTCGGGAACGCCGGGGTCAAGATAGACGTTCTTGTCCTCGTCGCGCGTTGCCCCGCTGTAGGTCTGGCCTATCCAACCGGGATGCTTCCGCAGCACGTGCTCGGCGGGAAGCGAACCGCCGGGGCTCACGCGATAGACAATCAGCCACGCGTGGATTTCGATGCGGGACTTGCCGCCGCGGGTGTCGTGGGCTTGGGCAATGAGGTCGGCCAAGGGGTCATAACCGGCGGGCGAAATGTCCGAGCCGACCGGTTCGATTTTTGACGGATAGTAGGCATCGCCGGTCTTGCGCACCTCAATAAACAGGGCGTTGACATAGTTTCGGCGCGCCCACTCAATCAGCCGGCGGGTCTGCTCCGGCGACTTGAAGCCGTCGTGGAAGGCGTCAACCCAGACGGCCTGATAGCGTGGGCGCTCGGCAGCCGCGGCGGCGGTGTAACAAGGCAGCAGAGCCCCCAGAATGGCGGCGAAAACGGCTATATTCCGGTTCATTCGACTGTTCAATCTACGCCCGATTTGTTGGGTGTACATTTCAAACTGATAGGAGTTTCAGAGAGTCGTCGGTGATGCAAAAAGCGTCACAAACGGCTACTTGTTCATCAGATTTTGCTCGAGGATGCAATAGGATTTGCATGCCGATTTGCCGGGCGATTTGGACGCCATAGAAGACGTCGGTCCACAATTTCAATTCGGACACGATGCCGCGCAATAGCCCCGCCGATTTCGCCCGCTCGGATTCGCGCAAGAAAACCCACGCGCTCTCATGGGACTTGACATCCCCAGTCCGCTTTGCGACACTCGTGCCGGCCGGTGAAATAGACGGCAGGCTCTGCCGGAGCGCAAACTGCCCCAGATAACCGGTCGGGGCACGGATGGGAAACGGTCAAAGGGTCCGGTCTCACCGCCAATTCCCTTTGCTTGCATCTATTCTCATCTATTGCTCCTATACGTTAAAAAACTCAATGGCGTGCCGGCGCCGTTGAGATTGTTCGCCGGGTAGAAAGGGAGCCCTTCTGTATGGAAGAATTGCGTCAAGCGCTCCTGCATTATCTTGAATGCTACCTGGTCAAAAGAGATATTTCTTTGACCTTGGCTCTTTTCACTCCGCTAGCGACAGGCTACGGAACAGGCATTGATGAAATCGCGTATGATTTCAGTACGTTGGGAAAGCTGTACCTACGGGATATCAGCCAAGCACCTGATAGTGTTCAATATACGATTACCAACAGTCACTTCTACTCACCTGCGGATAATCTGGGAATTGTTTCATGCGAATTGAACTTCCGGGCAATTGTTCTCCAGCAGGAAGTCAAACTCAACGGACTAAGACTCAGTCTCATGTTCGTAAAAACGGAAGGGAAATGGCTCATCGCGCACATGCACATTTCATTGCCCACAACAGCCCATGAGGCGGGAGAGGCCTATCCGATCAAGGAACTTGAGGAAAGAAACAAGGTTCTGAGCAGGATGGTGAAAGAAAAAACGGAAGAGTTGCTGGCCGCCAATGAGGAACTGAAGAAAAGGATTGATGAGATAAGTACACTCAGGGGACTTCTGCCCATATGCGCCTCATGCAAGAGAATACGGGACGACAAGGACATCTGGCATAATCTTGAAGCATATATCAGCGCGAAATCGGCGGCAAAATTCTCGCACGGGATATGTCCCGAATGTGCGAAAAAACTTTATCCCAATTACTTGCCCAAAGAGTAGGTGGGCAAAAACACTTGGAACAACCGAAGTGCAGTAGATTAAGCTTCTCTTGCCGTCAAAGCGGATTGAGGCGGCGGAGGCAGAAATCTTGGGAGAGAAGCAAACCATGAAGCACACACTCACACGTCGAGGATTTCTGGCACAAACCACAGCCTCCGGACTGGGTTTGGGTTTTGCCGGGGCCTGCGCCCAAGGGCGCGCCGGCAAATGGTTCGGAGCCCCCTCCGCGCCGCCCCGTACATGGAGAGCCGGCGTAGCGAAAGAAAAAATCACGCCCACACGACCGGTGTGGATGACCGGCTATGGAGCGCGCAACAAGCCGTCGGAAGGCGTTCTGTGCGATCTGTATGTGCGAGTCCTCGCGCTGGAAGACGAAACCGGTGCGCGGGCCGTGTTGGTCGCCAGCGACATTCTGGGTTTTCCCCCGCCAGTCAACCGAAGCCTCTCAGACAAGATTGAGAAGAAATACCGCGTGCCGCGTGCGCGGCTGCTCTTGGCCTCCAGCCACACGCACGGCGGTCCCGCTCTCCACGACCCGCTGGGGCCGCTTTACGGCCCGCGCGTTACCGCCGAGCAATGGAGCGAGATTCAGAAATACACGCAAGAGTTGGAAGACAAAGTAGTCGCCACTGTGGGCCGTGCCCTCACGGATTTGCAGCCTGCAAAGCTGGCTTTCGGTCGCGGGCAAGCAAAATTTGGCATCAACCGCCGTGAAAAAACCAAAGAAGGCACCTTCCGGATTGGCGTCAACCCCAATGGCCCTGTGGACCCTGACGTTCCGGTCTTGCGGATTGAATCCGCGTCGGGCGGCCTTCGCGCTGTCGTATTCGGCTACGCCTGTCATACGACCACGCTTGGCGGCAATATCTATCAATTTCACGGCGATTACGCGGGATTTGCCCAAGAAGCGTTGGAAAAAGAGCATCCGGGGGCAACGGCGCTGTTTGTGATGGGCTGTGGCGGCGACATCAATCCCCACCCGCGCGGAACCCTCGAGCAGGCGCAAGAATATGGACGGCAACTGGCGGCTGCGGTCAATCAAGCAATGAGCAAACCGATGCGGGCGCTGCGCGGACCGCTCAAGCCCGCTTACGCCCGCGTGGACATCCCCTTTGCCCCTCACCCGCCGCGCGAGGCATGGGAAAAGCAACTGCAGGACGCTGACATTTACAAGCAATGGCAGGCCAAAGAGATGCTCAAGCAATTGGAGCGCGACGGCCGCCTGCCCGCCTCGTATCCCTATCCAATCCAGATGTGGCAATTCGGAGACAACCATCTCACGATGATTGTTCTTGCAGGCGAGGTGGTTGTGGATTATGCGCTTCGGCTGAAACGCGAGTTGGGCGCAGGGCGCACATGGGTGGCCGGCTATTGCAACGAAGTATTTGCCTATATTCCATCACGCCGGATTGTTGAGGAAGGCGGTTATGAGGGCGGAGGCGCGATGGTGTACTATGTGCAGCCCGGGCCGTTTGCGCCGCAAGTCGAGGAAGTGATTATAGGAAAGGTTCATGCGATGGTGAAGCAGTTGCAGTCCGACAGGTCGGACAAGTCGGACAATCTTTAGGAGGACAACCATGCACAACGAAGTTACACGCCGTCGGTTTCTCTCAACCGCTGCAGGGGCGGCGGGAGTGGGATTGACCATTCGAAGCGCAGGTGCGTCAGCACCGGCAAGACCAGCATTGCTGGGCGGCAAGCCCGTCCGCACAGCCAAGTTTCCGTCATGGCCTGTATTCGACAAATCAGACGAACAGCTCATGATCGAGGCTGTTGTGTCGGGCAAATGGAATCGGGTCGGCAAAATGGTGCCGCGGTTCGAGGAAGAGTTTGCGCGGCTGACGGGGACGAAAGCGTGTCTGGCCACCAACGGCGGCACCAGCGCGCTTTTGACGTCGCTAATGGCCTTTGGCGTGCAACCGGGCGATGAGGTGATTCTCCCGCCCTACACCTTTGTAGCCTGCGTCAACGTTGTCCTCGCGCTCAACGCCATGCCCGTCTTTGTGGATACCGATCCGGAGACGTTCCAGATAGACCACCGCAAAATCGAGGCGGCAATCACCGAACATACCAAGGCCATTATGCCGGTCCATCTCGGCGGCAATGTGGCGAATCTGGATGCCATTCTTGCCCTTGCGAAGAAGCACAAGATACCGGTGGTCGAAGACACCTGCCAGTCGCACTTGGCCGAGTGGAAGGGGCGAAAGGCGGGCAGCTACGGAGAGACCGGTGCGTTCAGCTTTCAGGCGACGAAAAACCTGAATTGCGGCGAAGGGGGCGCGATCATCAGCAACGATGAGGAATTGATGGAAAAGTGCTATGCGTTCCACAACAACGGGCGAGGCCGCAAGTCCACGGGTTACACGTTCACCTACACCTCGCACGGCTTGAATTTGCGCATGACGGAATTCCAAGCCGCCATGCTTTTGGCGCAGATGCCGCGTCTGGAAGCGCAGGCAAAGACGCGCAGCGAAAATGCGGAATACCTCACCTCGCTGCTCAGCAAAGTCCCCGGCATTCTGCCCGCAAAGCAATACGAGGGAACCACGCGCAATGCCTATCATCTGTACATGTTTCGTTACAAACAGGAGGAGTTCGGCGGCGGTCTGAGTCGCGCCCAGTTCATGCGAGCGCTCGATGCCGAAGGCATCAATTGCAGCGGCGGCTATGGGAAACTCAACGAAGAGCCGTTCATCAAGAACGCGCTGACCAGCCGCGGCGGCCAGAGGATCTTCCCCCGCGAACGCGTGGCCCAGTGGGAAACCCGCAACAAATGCCCGGAAAATGACCGTCTGACCACCGAAGCCGTCTGGTTCACGCAGAACATGCTGTTGGGGCCCCGCAGTGATATGGATCAGATCGCCGAGGCCATCCTTAAGATCAAAGCCCATGCAGGAGATTTGGCCAAAAAAGCGAAAGGATAAGCGATGACTTTCAGACGGGTTCCGGCGCTCATTAGCGCCTTCGTATTGATTCTCCGCATGGCAGCCGGCGGTCCGGCCGATGAAGCGAAACCGCCGGCCGAACTCCGCCTGATTACACTCGATCCGGGACATTTCCATGCGGCGTTGTTCCACAAGACGATGCTGCCGGGGGTTTCAAAACGGCTGTTCATCTATGCGCCCTTCGGGCCGGACCTAATCCTGCACCTCAACCGGATGGTCGCCTTCAATACGCGAAAAGAAAACCCGACGCAGTGGGAGTTGGAAATCTATGCGGCGCCCGACTATCTCGAGCGCATGATTACGGACCGCAGGGGCGACGCCGTGATCCTGTCCGGGCGCGGTCGCGGTAAAATCGAAAAGATTCGCGCCTGCGTGGACGCCGGTCTGCATGTCCTTGGCGACAAGCCGTGGATTCTGGACAGCGCCGAACTTCCGCGTGTTGAAGCCGTCCTGAACGAGGCGGAAAAGAAAGACGTCGTTGCCTATGACGGCATGACGCAACGCTTTGAAATAAAAAATGTTATCCACCGCTTCTTGATCAACGACCCGAACATTCTCGGCGCGCTTTCCACAGGCTCTCTCGATGACCCCGCCATCCATCTCCAGAGCACCCACTACTTGATGAAATTGGTTGCAGGTGCGCCAAACCTGCGCCCCGTTTATTTCTTTGACACTTATCAACAGGGCGAAGGACTGACCGACCTCGGCACCCACTTGGCCGATTTGCTGCTGTGGATGGTTTTTCCGAATCAGGCCATAGACTGGCAAAAAGACATCCGGATCTTGGCAGCGCGCCACTGGCCGGTAACATTGAGCAAGGAGGAGTTTCAGCGTGTAACCGGAGCCGCCGATTTCCCCGAAAACCTCAAGCCGCTGGTCAAAAACGACCAGTTCGACTACTATTGCAACAACACGGTCAACTTTACCCTCCGCGGTATCCACACACGCCTCGACATCATTTGGAAATATGAGGCCACCGCGCCGGGAGAGGGCGATACGGAAACCGGCTATGTTCGCGGGAGCAAGTCGCGGATAGAGGTGAGGCAAGGAAAAGAGGAGAAATTTATCCCCGAAGTCTATGTCATTCCGAATCGGGCGGAAGAAAAAGCGGCGGTTCTCGACGCCGTTGAGAAGAAGCTGGCTTCCCTGAAAGACGTCTGGCCCGATCTGGCCGCCGAAGACCAAGGTGCGCGAATCCGTGTGGTTATTCCTGAAAAATACCGCGTGGGCCATGAAGCGCACTTTGCCATGCTGGCCGAAGCCTTCATGAACTACATCAAGGCCCCCAAGACCATTCCGTCGTGGGAGAAGCCCAATATGCTGGCCAAGTATTACATAACCACAAAGGGTGTCGAGCTGGCGCGACAGACCGAAGCGCCGAAAAAATAGCCTGCAAGCGGCAGCGCATTTTCTATGAGAAACCCAACGGAGGCGAAACGTCCAATGAAACCCTCGCGTCGAGCATTCTGTGCAACCGCTCTCTCGTCGGTTCTTTTGGCCGCGAGACCGGCCGACAAGCCCCGACGAGCGGCAAAGCAACAGCCCGCCAACAAACCATCAGCCGGCAAACTCATTGCCCGCACTTTCAACTCCGGCTTTGCCCTCGCCCACGACACCTATAATGGCATGGGAACGGGCAGCGACGGAAGAATCTATTATGTCCTCTCGTCGGAGTCGCATGAGGTCGGTGCCAAGATGTATGTTTATGACCCGGCAACGGACAAAATCAGCTACTGCGGCGATCTCACAGAAGCTTGTGGCGAAAAGGATTTGAAAACAATTGTTCAGGGAAAATCTCATGTCAATTTTGTCGAAGCCGACGGCAAACTCTACTTCGCCACCCATGTCGGATACTACTCAATCATAGACGGAATGGAAAAGATCGGCATTCCGCCTGCGGGCTTCAAATCCTACCCGGGCGGACATTTCCTCGCCTACGACATGAAGAGCGGCAAGTATGAGGACTTGGGCCTTGCACCCAACGGCGAGGGAATTCTCTCAATGACGATGGATACGCGGCGTGGCCGGCTGTTCGGCCTCACTTGGCCGACTGGTCTGTTCATCTACACGGATTTGGACAGCGGGAAAAAAGTCAAAAACCTCGGACCCACCTCCCGCCTCGGTGAGAACGGAAAAGGCGACGAATACCGCACCATCTGCCGGTCGCTCGTAGTGGACCCGCGCGATGGTGCGTGCTACTTTACCATCGGCGACGGCGACATTCTGCGCTACCGCCGCGAAAAGGATGCCGTCGAAAAGGTCGAGGGCGATGACCTGCGCAAAGATTACTTCGGCCTTTACGACCCGACCTCGCCCGGCCACATGGGCTACAACTGGCGGCAGACGTTCTGGCACCCGACCGAAAATGTCGTCTATGGCGTCCATGGCAACTCCGGCTATCTGTTTCGATTCGACCCGCGGGCTGTGCGCGTCGAGGTGCTCGAACGCATCACATCGCTGCCGTCCAAACGCAGCGGCATGTTCGATCAATTCAGCTACGGCTACTTGGGCTTTGCGCTCGGCCCCGACCATGCAACGATCCACTATCTGACCGGCGGGCCGGTCTATATTGACGGCAAACGGGTAACCGGCAAGGCCAAGACGGCTATGGGCGAGTCGAAGGGGATGGAAAACCTTCACTTGGTCACGTATCACATTCCTACGGAGACTTACCGCGATCACGGGCCGATTTTCTACGAGAACGGCGACCGCCCAGCCTATGTGAACTCAATTGCGATTGGCAAGGACGGGTCAGTCTATACGCTGGCGCGAATTACGGAGGGCGGAAAAACGCGGACGGACCTGTTGTGTTTGAAAGGGCCGTTTTTCAGCTAGTCGCAATAACAGCCCGTCCAAAGTATCGGGCAGGAAACCCCGCATAGAGGCAGATAACCCTCGGCCGACGGGGAAATTGCACAAATAATACCTGCTTTACGGGACGGTCTGCAGGGCCGCGGATCACAAAAACCGCACAAAGGGAATCAGACGCGGCACCTGTTTTTGATATATCCGATAGGCCTCGCCGTAGGTTTGCACCATCCACTCTTCCTCGATGAAGGACATCAGATAGACCAGCAGGAACCAGACCGGAACCAGCGCGATGCCAATCCACGAGCCGAAAAGGGCCGACCAGCCCAAGGGCCAGATGATGTTGGCGAACAGGATCGGATGGCGTACGATGCCATACAGGCCGTCGGTGACCAGAGGTTCGGTGGATGTGGGATGGGTGAAAATTTTCATGCCGAGCCCGGGGAAATAGAAAAACAGCGACACGGCGCACAAGATGATGCCAAGTGTATAGACAACGGCGTTGGGGCTGAAATGCGGCTGGTGCGAAACAAACGGCAGTGGCAGAATGATGCGCGGCACCTGCGCCAGAAACGACCCCGTCATGCCGTAAAGCATGTAACGCCCGACAGTCCGGCTGCCGACAGTCAGCATACCCATGGCCCAGCCGACGGCCGATAGAAACGCCCAGAAAAACGGATTGATCACGACATCCCGTATCACACCCATAGATTTGCCTCCCGGTAGTCAAGTTTGCAAAACGGCATAGTAAGAAACATTGCCGAAAGCGTCGTTCAAGAGTTTTTATTGATGCCCGTGCGCGCAATCATAGTCCCACGATACGCGCAGACCGGGCCATCTACGGCAAAATGCCGCCAGCCGACCAGATAATCGGTGTTTCATCTTGGCGTAACCCAAAGCAACAGCCCTGCGGCAAAGCCGGTTTCTTTCCGGACAAAAGTTATTGTTTGCCGTTCTCACGGTTTTGGCGGCGCGGCGGCACTGCTTGCGAGCCACTCGGCCAGTTTGGGCGGCGGCGACTTCCCGAGGGCCTCAAGAGCCTTTAGGTCTGCGCGCGCTTTCTCATACTCCTTCGCGTGATAGTAAGCCGTGGCGCGGTTGGTGAGGGCTTCCGCATAGTTTGGCATACGCGAGAGCGCCTCCGTAAAGTCGGCGATGGCGCGGGCATACTCGCCGGCCTGCAGAAACATCGCGCCGCGGTTGTTCCATGCGGTTACCATGTCAGGCTCAATCTCAATGGCCCGGGTGTAGTCGGCCATGGCGCGGGCGTGGTCGCCAAGAGCCAACCATGCGTTGGCGCGGATGGCGTAGGCCTCGGCCATGCGCGGGTTGAGGGCAAGGGCGCGGGTGCAATCTTCGATGGCGCGCATGTATTCGCCCAGAGCACACCAGGCTTCCGCGCGGCCTTTCAACGGAATGCTTGGTTCGTATAGCAGCGGAATGGCCCGCGTAAAATCCTCGACCGCACGCGCGTGTTCGCCGAGTTGGCTGTACAGCGACCCGCGCTCGGCATAGGCATGGCCGGAGCGGGGATTGATTTCGAGGGCACGGGCGTAGTCGGCCAATGCCTGGCCGGCATTGCCTTTGGCGGCATAGGCGGCCGCACGGTTGTTGTAAGGTTCCGCCCGCGCAGGCATCATCTCGATGGCGCGGTTGCAGTCGGCAATCGCCAGATCATACTCGCCTTGGGCGCCATAGCCGATTGCGCGATTGGTGTAGGCGCGCCAGCTGTGGGGCCATTTCCGGATCGTATCGTCCCAGATGGCAAACTCCGAGCGGTAGTCGCGATTGCGGAGGGCAGTCAGCGTGCCTAGAATGACGGCCAGACCAATCACCACACCACGCCCCCAGTTTATTGCCAGACGACGGCTCTGCGGAGCGGAGAAATCTGTGAACAGGCGGGCGAGAATCCGTCTGCCGGCCGCGCTGCCGGCGAATACAAAGAACGTAACAACCGCCGCCAGCGGCAGATACATCCGCTTTTCGGCAACGGTTTGCGTGGCCACCGGCACGAGGGAGGTCGGCGCCAGAACCACGAAAAACCACGTGCCCAAATAGCCCGCCCATGGCCATTTCCAATAGGCCGCAGCTGTCGCGGCAAGCAGTGCCGCCACAACTACTGCGCCCGGCAGCACTTCCGACGGCGCGCGGGCGATCCACGTTCCGTAGTCCACCACAAGGCCGACGGGCCAGACCGCCAAGCGTAAGTAACGCGCAATGGCCCACAGTTGGGTGCGTGCGTAGTCCCACCATGCGATGCCCGCGGCAAAACCGGCTGTGCCGCCGCGGCCGGCACCCGTAGCCACAAGAACCGCAAGGAGAATCCACGTTGCCGCAAGCCCACCATACAGTCCCCAACGCCGCCGGAACATTTCCTTCCACGCCCGCGCCACAAACACCCGGTCGTAGAGGGCGACCATCACCGGCGCGGTTGCCATGGTCTCCTTGCAGCCCATGCCGATCAGGCAGGCGGCGACGGCGGCGGCAAACCAACGCCGCCCGTCCGTGGCAGCAAAACCCCGAATGCAGCAATACAGCGTCAGCAGGTAGAAGAGGGAACAAAGCAGCTCCGTGCGCTGAATGACATAGGTCACCGCCTCCGTTGTCAGCGGGTGCACAGCCCATAGCAGGGCCACGGCCGCCGCATAATCGGTCGCAACCGCTCCCCAGCGCTCTGAAAATACCGGCAGCAAGAGCGTCCGGCGCACCACGCCCACGACCAGCAAGGCGACCGCTGCATGAAGGACAAGATTGAACAGATGATAGCCGAAGACGGCGTGGCCGCCGAGCGCATAGTTGATCGCCAGAGACAGATTCACAATCGGCCGGCCCTGCACGGGATAGCCACCGCCGGGCGGTGAAAAGACGGCGGCAAGATTCCAAAGATTGTGAATGGTGGGGTTTTCCAGAATGGCCGGAAAATCGTCGAAAAAGAAAGGCACAAAGAGACTGTTTGCGTAAGCGACGAAAACAGCCGTCGTTATGGTGCCAACCCAAACAAGCAGACGTAAATCGCGCCGCCGCTGCGGCTGCCTTCCGTCAACTGCAACCGCTGATTCTGCGGCTATGCGGCGGCGTTTCTCCGCCCCTTTGCGCTTTGCAGATCTCCCCATCCGGCATTCGGCTATCCGGGCCCGGGATTTCAGTTGATGGACACAGCATCGGCGGCCGGCAGCCGCGCTTCGGATGCTGGGTGCAGGGTAACGAGGCGTCAAGATGCAAATGCTTCGGCCCAAATTGGTTTCTGTTCTCTTGCCGATTTTGGTGGAACGCGGAAGCCAAAATGCCAACGCTCGAAAGCATGATAGAACGGCGACGCCACAAATTCGATCTGAATAATTCGTTTGGCGGGTTTTGGGGTTTTAGTTTTGGATTGAAGAACTGCGCCATATCGTCTTTCTTTTGTTCCGGCGTGTTGGACCACTTCACAGGTGTTTGGCACAATTGAATTGACAAGTTGCGCCGCTCTTCTATGCCACATCAAAGGCAACGGAACCATGGCCGAGCAACCGAACCCTCGAATTGAAATTATCTCGACGGGCACGGAAATTCTTCAGGGCCTGTATCCCGACACCAACGCCCAGTGGCTCAGCCGGCAGTTGGCGGCGTTGGGACTGACCGTGGCGGGCCACGCGGCGGTCGGGGATTCGCTCGAAGATCTCGCGCGCCTTCTTGACGGCGTAAGCCGGCGCTGCGATCTGGTGATCATTTCCGGCGGACTGGGACCGACGGTGGACGATGTCAACCGATATGCCATCGCGCGCACCTACGGCTGCGAATTGGTCGAAGACGACGCGGCAGTTCAGCAAATCCGCGACCGGTTTGCGCGGCGCGGCCTGCCGTTTGTCGAAAGCAATCGCGTGCAGGCGTTGGTGCCGCGCGGAGCGCGTGTGCTTTACAATGAGTGGGGCACCGCGCCCGGATTTATTCTCGAAGACTGCGAAGGGCGGGCCACGCTGATTGCCCTGCCCGGTCCGCCCCGCGAACTCCAGCCGATGTTCGACCGCTGGGTCCGTCCATGGCTGCTCGAGCGTTACAAGCCGGACACGCAGCTGGCGACTTTGACGCTGCATACCATGGACCTGCCGGAGTCGCAGATTAACGCGGCAATCGCCGACCTGTTTCACGCCGACCCTGATGTTTATGTCGGCCTGCTGGCCGCCGGCGGCAAAGTGGATATCCGCTTGACCGCACGCGGCCGCGATGGAATGACCATCGAGCGGAAACTTGGCGATTTCCGCCGGCGAATTGAGACGCGAATCGGTGCGGAATCCATCTACGGGTGCGATGACGCCACGCTCGAATCGGTGGTGGCGGACCTTCTGCGCACGCACAACCTGCACATCGCCGTTGCCGAGTCGTGCACGGGCGGAATGATTGCCTCGCGCCTGACCAATGTTGCCGGCGCCTCGTCATTTCTCTTGGAGGGCTTCGTTACATATTCCAACGAGTCCAAAACGGCGCGGCTGGGCGTGGACCCCGACCTCATTGCACAACATGGCGCGGTCAGCCGGCCGGTGGCGCGCGCCATGGCCGAGGGGGTTCTGCGCGTCAGTGGCGCCGATTTAGGACTGGCCGTCACCGGCATTGCCGGACCGACCGGCGGCACGCCCGAAAAGCCCGTCGGTTTGGTGTTTGTCGGTTTGGCATGGGGCAATGATTCGACGGTTATCGAGCGGCGTTTTCTCGGCAACCGCAACGAAAACCGCGCGTATTCAACCAACGTCGCGCTGGATTTGGTGCGGCGCTATCTGCTTCACAGGGGCGGAAAGTCGCAGGATTGCCAAAGCGGATGAAACGAAGGCAACAAGCACGGTTTCTAAGCAGCCTGTGGGCGCTGGCACTTTTCTGCCCGACGGCCCCGGTGCTCTCCGGCGCCGCCTCCCCCCAATCGCCGATCCAGCCGCCTCCGACGGTGACCGTGCTTCGCGCTACGACGGCGCCGGTATCGAGGGTGGTAGATGCGCCACCTCCGGGGCCGAAAGCCGGAGGCGCCTTGCCGCAAAGGCCAATGATGGGCGGGGCACCGCCTGCCATCCAATCGCCGGTGTCGCCGGCGACCGTTGAGCGCACCCCGACACCGCCGGCAAAATCCATCCGCGATCTGCCCGCGCCGACGCTGTCGCCCATTCCTACTCCGGCCCCGCCGCCTGCGGCCACGCCAACCGCCACGCCGATTCCCCAACAGCCTTTTCGATTTGTCTACACGCCGCCGCTCAGCGTCGAAGAAGCCGCTGCGTTGATCCGGGCTGCCTTGGACATTCTGTCCATGAAGGATCCGGCCACGCTGATTGCGCGGTGTCAAAAAGCCTGCGAGATCATGGACGCCGTCAGCGCGTATCTGAACGTGCTCGACCGCCGGCATTCATCTCTGGCCTCATATCAGTGGCACTTGGTGGACAGCGAAAAGGTGGACGGGCCGGGCGTGGACCGGGACATTTTTCTGGCACGACCCGTGATTCACAACGTCTCGGCGATCAGTTTTGCCGCCTCCTTCGGCGACGTGCTGATCCATTCTGTCGAGGTGCAGGATGCCAGCGGACAAACCACGACTTTTACGCTCAAGCGGCTGGTCGAAGAAAAGTATCCCCACGAACAGATCTGCTATTTGTTCTTTCCCACCGCCGTTCGCAGCGTAGCCATTCAATACGAGGCCAAGACACAAACCACCCGCACGCCGCGGTTGGCTGTTTTTGCCGGAATTGCCCTCGAAGAAGAATATCTGAAACAGGCTCTGTGGTATTTGCGTTACGCGCGGCGCGAGGCCAGCCAAGCCGCCCGTCTCACGCCCAACACCGACGCCCATCTGCAGGCCGCCTGTCAGAACTTGCGTCTCGCCGCCCAGCGTCTGATCCGCTTCCGAATCCAGTCCCGCTGAAAAACGTGCGTTTTTTGTTTGCCTTTTGGTTTCCGCATTATCTATTCTTTCACCGTTTTCTCCATATAAAGAGGGGGAAGAAAAACCAAACAACAACAGCACGGCAAAAACCTGAGACCTGTTGAAGCAGACATTCGGTCTGGCGGAAATGCGAAGCAACTCATGCGCTTGAACCTGTTCCTGTTCCCGCTCCCCATTGTGCTGGCCGCCGGGATAATCGTCGGCAGTGAAATGCCGGGGTTCCCCGCAACCACTTCTCCATCTCTTTTGTTGCCCGAAAGACCGCCTGCGTCGGCTGCCCTAACCTCTTCATTCATAGACTATTTCAAGCAAGCACAGGGCGCAACCACCTCGTCCCTGCTGGCCACCACAGCCACGATGATGGTGGTCGAGGGCATGAGCACGGCGACCGTCGCCACGACCATTCCGCTGTGGCTGGCCGGACCGACAACCGGCTCGGTCTTGGGGATTCCGCTGCCGCTGTCGCTCGAACAGTGCGTGGCAATCGGTCTTGAGTTCAACTTCGGGTTGCAAAACAGCCGACGCGACGTGCTCATCGCCGCCTCGCAATACCGCCAAGAACAGTTTGAGTTTGTTCCCTTCCTCGACATTTTTTCCGGCTACAGCTATGCCGACAGCAAGACCGGCATTCGCGAAGGCTCGGGGCTCGAACAAACCCGATTACACGACCTCAACGTCGGCGTGCAGGTCCGGCAGAACTTTCCCACCGGAGGCGACCTGACCATACGCCAGCAACTGGACCGGCGGCGGCTGTGGGAGCAGCGGCGTGTCGAGACCGTGGATCCGCTGACCGGCCGCGTCAGCGTGTCGCATCCATCCGACCGCACATATGATTGGGAGAACTCTTTGGACATCACGGCGCGCCAGCCGCTGTTGCGCGGCGGCGGCCTGACGGTCGGCATGGCCAGCCTGCGCCTTGCGCGAATCGCCCAGATTCAATCGGAAATCACCAACAGCATCCGCAGGCGCGATGTCGCCAACAATATCATCCGGTCGTATCTGGTCATCTTGCAGCGCCAGCTCGATGCCCGCGTCAGTTTGGATGCGATTCGCGAGAAAAAGCGCTTCTACGACGAAACCATCGTCAAACATGAATTGGGCGAAATCGCCGAGAGCGAAATCTGGCGCGCCAAAATCCAATGGCTGCAGGAACAACAGCGGTCGCGCCAACTGCAGCAGTCCTTTCTCGACTCGCTCGACTCGCTCCTGCTTCTCATGGGCCTGCCGCTCGAAACCCCGCTGCGCCTTGAAGAGTTCACCGGCCAGATCAGCGACCTGACGGCTCTGGGCTTGACCGATCCCGAAGCCTGCGTCCGCGAGGGACTGGCCCGCCGGCCCGAAATCCTTTCGGCCGACCTCGCCATCCGCCGCGCCCAGGTTGATGTCGAGGTCGCCAAGAATGGTCTTCTCCCCTACCTCGACCTCGAAGCCCGCTACACGGACGATGAGCAAGGCCCCCACCTGCGCGATGTCCGCGATCTCGACCGCAGCCGCAGGTGGTCGGTGGGTGCCCTGTTCGACTGGCCTTTTCCCAACATGGCCAACCGGCAGGCGATGACCCGCGCCAAGCTGAGGCTGGAAAAAGCGTTGACCGACCGCCAGAGTCTCGAACGTGATATTACGGAAGAAATCCGCAGGCTTCATCGCGCGCTGCTGTCCAACGAAGAACGCGTCAAAATCCTCGCCGAAACCGTTGCCCTTGCCGAGCGCAGCCTCCAACTGGAAAACGCCCGCTTCTACTACGGCGAGAATACCAGCACCGAGGTCAGGCAGGCGCAGGACGACCTGTTTCAGGCCCGCACCGACTATAACAACGCCAAGCTGCGCTATCAATCCGATCTCGCCAGCCTGTATCGCGCGATGGGCCGGCCTCTTTACAACGAGGACCTCGAACTGTCGCTCATTCCCCCTCAGAATCATGCCATGAACGAGTGAGAGGCGCTTGCGAAGCGGTCTTGTTAGCCCGCTTCAAGTGAAGGGCATGCAAAAAGCGTGGCGTCGCGGGCCGGCCCGTATTTCTCGCAGCCACACGGACAGCCCTGCAGAAAACCGGGTGATAGCAAGTGGTTGCCACGCATGGATGATGTTGCGGAAGTTGCAGACTGTCGAGGGTGTTGCTGACAGCGGACGGGTGCATCTCCCGAAATCGGGAGAAGGTTCCCGCGAGCACAAGCAAGACCGCCGCCTGATGCCGGAAAATCCCC
>JAOAGV010000055.1 GCA_026415575.1 Candidatus Sumerlaeia bacterium | reverse complement strand
GAGCAACTCCGTCAGCACTTTGGCATGGGCCTTGCCCGGCCCATGACATTCCTCGCATTGCACACTGGCCAAATGCGGGGTCTGGCCGAGGTCCACAAATCCATCCGGTTCGTGGTAGCCGGTCACGTGGCAGGGCAGGCAGTCGGGATTGTAGTGCTGGTTTTTTTGCGAGAGCGTGACAAACGCAAAATTGTGCGGCGTGCGCGTCCATTGTAAATATGGCACCTGATGGCAGACAATGCATTGGTTGCGGCCGGCGAAACGGCTCTGTTCGAGCGCCACGGCAAGACGCCGCTGCAGGTTTTTGGTGTCCTCGCGATACTGTTCGAGAAGTTTGACGAGCGCGGGATCGGCGGGGATGTCGCGCAACCCGCCGCTGATTCTCACCGGCCGGTTCGAGGCGTCGAATTCGACGACGGCCTCGACAAAATAGCGCCCCCAGAATCCTGTGTTTGCCAGAGTCTTATTACCCACGACCCGAAGGTCGCTCATACTTTGAACATTATATGTTGTGACGATGAGATCAATGCCGTCCGATTCCGGCAGCAACTGCTCCAGAGCCGCGCGGTTCATCATCGCCAGCAGGATGACAAAATCCGCCTGCTTGCGCAGCTCCGGCACATATCGCCGCAACGTCTCCGACACGTCGAGAACCTCCCACGCAGGCATCTGCTTGAAAAGCGTCTGGGAACGTTCGAGGGCAACCGTATCGAGCGATGCCGTATGCGTGACCCCAAGCACGGCGACCCGGATGGGCGGACGTCCGTCACCGCGTGCAACCGGAAGAATTACATATGGGGCAATGGGTGCAGGCGAATTGGCCGTCGGGTGGCCGGACTGGGCCGCGCGCAGGCGCACATTCGCCGAAAGCAGACGCCCGGCCCCCTCCCGAACGAGTTCCGCCGGAACTGTCGTCCCCAAGGCCCAATCGTAGGGCGTAACGTTGAACGCGTCGAAACCCATGCGGGCAAGCGCGCGGACAAGATAGAGCGACTTCATCCGCTCGTTCTCATTGAGGACCGGATCGGTCCAGCCGCCCGCGTCCATCGCCACCACGCGCGGATACTTGGCGCGCAGGTGCTGATAGAGCAGGGCTTCGCGGTCCACGCCGCCGTTCTGGCTTTCCGTACAGCCGCACGGCTCCAGTTCGCTTTGGCGCGAGCCCGTAAAGATGAAGCAGATGGACGTTGTGGCAGAGCTTGCCGCCTCGGCGGAAAAACATGCGCAAACCCACCCTCTATCGGCGGCAGATGCCAGCAGCATCCACATCGCAAGATGTAAAAACGCCCGCCCCGCAAACTGGCGGCAGGCAGATTTTTTTTCAACTATGTATCCCATCCACATCACTAATGGAAAGATATACCGTACCGGGCTGAAAAGTCAATGCGATTTGGCCGCGCAGGCAATTCCTTCATGCCTTCACCGACAGACTCGCGGCTCTTCAATCCCAAATCCAATAGCGAACCCCCAAAATCCTGCAAATGGAATTCACAGGGCGCAGAAGCAAGAGTCTGCAAGCAGCATCGGACTGTTCTTTTCCCTTGCCTCCCGCGCCGCCGCAGACCACAGTTTCTTTTGTCGTCGTATTTCACCGGGAGTGAGAAAACGCCATGAATGAACTGATTGAACGGTTGCGCGAAGCCGAACAGCGCATTGCTCACGCCCGGCAGTATCTTTGACCTCGATTCCCTTGCCAAGGAAATCCAGAAACTCGAAGAAACGGCCGGTCGGCCGGACTTTTGGAATACGCCCGCTGTTGCACAATCGCATCTGCGAAAATTGAAACAACTCAAAAGCCAGGTCGAACCATGGAATGCTCTGGCCGTCGAGGTCGCCGACACCATCGAGCTGGCCGAACTCATGAAAAATGATTCGGATGACGGGGCATCGGCCGAGATTGAGCGAACCACGGTTGCGATCGAAAAGAGGCTGCACGACCTCGAATTCCACGCCATGATGTCCGACGAACTGGACATCAACAACAGCTATCTTTACATCCATCCGGGCGCCGGCGGCACCGAGTCTTGCGACTGGGCCTCGATGCTGCTTCGCATGTACACACGCTGGGCCGAGGCCAAGGGCTACAAGGTGCGCACCCTCGATCTGCAGCCGGGCGATACGGCCGGAATCCGCAGCGCCATGCTCAAAATCGAGGGCGAATGGGCCTACGGATACCTCAAGGCCGAAAACGGCATTCACCGCCTTGTGCGCATTTCGCCGTTCGATGCCAACCAGCGGCGCCACACCTCGTTTGCATCGGTTTTCGCGTCGCCCGAAGTGGACGATACCATTGAGATCGAAATCAAAGAGGGCGACCTCCTGATTGACACCTTTCGTTCGAGCGGCGCCGGCGGTCAGCACGTCAACAAAACCGACTCCGCCGTCCGTATCACACACCTGCCGACCGGCATTGTCGTGCAATGCCAGAATGAACGGTCGCAACGGCAGAACAAAGTTGTGGCCATGCAGGTTCTTCGCTCGCGCCTGTATCAACTGAAGCTCGAAGAACAACGCGCCGAGATGGACAAACTCGCCGGCGAGAAAAAGGACATTGCTTGGGGCCACCAGATCCGCTCCTATGTGTTTCATCCCTATACGCTGGTAAAAGACCATCGTACCGATGTGGAAACCAGCAACGTGCAGGCCGTGATGGACGGCGAAATAGACCTGTTCATCGAGGCGTATTTGCGTATGCGTGCCGGCAAGTAATGCGCCCGAGCGCCGTGCGGATTGAATCGGGCAAGACGGCGGGCTGCATTGCATGATGTTTTGCCCCGCCTTTTTTCGGGAGATAGCGCCATGGTCGGAGTGATCGCAACCATCGAAGTCGCCGAAGGTCGTCGCGATGAAATGCTTCACGCCTATCAAAAACTCGTGCCGCTCATCCGCGCCAACGAGCCCGGCTGCATCGAGTATCTCCCCATGATTGACCGGCCGACCCATCTCGGCAATCAACAACCGCCGCGGCCCAACACGATCATTGTCATGGAAAAATGGAAGGACATGGATGCCTTTCTGGCGCATCTGAACGCGCCGCATACGGTCGCCTTCCGGGCAGAAACCGCCGCAATCCGGCGCAGTGTGACGCTTCAGGTGCTCGAGCCGCTTTTTCCGTGAAATCGCCGCGCGGGGAATGCTGGATGCGGCGTTTGGATTATGAAAACCCGCCCAATCATCCAATCGCCCGGAGTGCGGTTCATGCTGTATCTGCTTGTCGGCTATCTGGTGTGGCTGGCGGCGCTGAATCTGTTCTGGCAGGACCGGATCATTTTCCCGCGCCACATCATCCCGCCTTCTCCGGGAATTCCCTTCTATGAACCGACGCACATCATCCGGCTGGACATCGAACGGGGCGGGCAGGTCGAGGGATGGTTCATGCCCGTCACGTCCGCAACTGCGCAAGCGCCTGCACCCGTTGTCATCTTTTTTCACGGCAACGGCGAGATCATAGACTATCTCGACGACATCGTGGCCGGCTATCACCGCCTCGGCTGGTCGGTTTTCCTGCCCGAATATCGCGGCTACGGCCGGTCGGACGGCAAGCCGTCGCAGCGGGCGATTTGCAGCGATGCGCGGCGGTTCTATGACGCGCTGGCGGAGCGGCCCGATGTGGACCGCTCGCGCATTGTGTTTCACGGCCGGTCGTTGGGCGGCGGCGTGGCCGCCCAACTGGCGATCGAACGCAAGCCGGCCGCACTGATTTTACAGTCCGTCTTCAAAAGTGTGGCGAGCATGGCATGGCGGGTTGGCGCCCCTCCGTTTTTGGTGCGCCATCCATTTTACACGGATCGCGCACTGGCGCAACTGGACGTGCCAATCCTGATTTTTCACGGCACGCGCGATGAGATTGTGCCCGTTTCACACGGGAGGCGGCTGCGGCAACTGGCGCCCCATGCAGTCTATATCGAGTACGACGCGGGCCATAACAATTTCCCCGGCCGCGGCCGCGAAGAACGATATTGGGCTGACATCCGCATGTTTTTGGATCAGCACATCCGCAAATAGGTGTTCCAAGCACAAAACGACACGCAGACATGGCACAGTCTCCATCCTTCGGCCGAATCGCGGGCTTTTACCCTTCAACCCCCTGATTCTTTGCCCAAAAAACTTTATCGCAAATCCCTCGTCAAGGCTTTGCGCCGCTTCGCGCTTGACGGTCGAAAACCGAACTGACAACGTCCCTCTCTGAACAATCTATGGGTCTGCGGCTGCGCTGCGGGCATTACAAATTGCGACCCCAAGCAACCAAGGAGGATATACAGGACATGCAAACCTATGAAAACGCTCTCGGGATGATCGAGACCAGAGGATTGGTGGGAGCCATTGAAGCGGCTGATGCAATGGTGAAAGCGGCCAACGTGAAACTGATCGGCAAAGAGAAGGTCGGCGGCGGGTTGGTGACCGTGCTGGTCCGCGGCGATGTGGGTGCTGTGCGCGCCGCCACCGACGCAGGAGCCGCCGCGGCCCGGCGCGTCGGCGAACTGATCTCGGTTCATGTCATCCCGCGTCCGGATGATCAGATTGAAATGATTCTACCGCAATAGTGGTGGGAATGCCGCGGTCTGACGAGCCTTTGGAATGAAACATCCTCCACAGCGAGTGCTGGAAATTCTTTTGGACGAACTGGCGCGGGCATTGCACCTGACGCCCGAACAAACGGCCCGTTGCCGGATTTTGCTGGCCGACGCCCTCATGCCGCGCCGGCCGGCCTTGTTTCTGGCAACGGGCGAAAGGCCTCTAACCGATCCGGTGGTCGAGGCGTTTCGCACATTGACGGCGCTGGGTGTCCGCGCCACGCTGGTGCGCTCGCATTCGTTTGCGCAGGTATGGACGTCCGAGGTGCTGCGCGCGCGGTTGGGCACTGTGGCACTGCTCGATGATTTGCCCACGGAGGAAATCTGCGCTCTGCCCGACAGATTTCCGCTGCTGTGCATTCTGGCGCTTTCCGACAATACGGCGATGAAAAGCGTGCTGGGGCTGCGCGATGCTGTCCCCCCGCAAATTGTGAGGACGTTTCTCGAACGCGGGCGGCCGGTGGTTGCCGCCGGCAATCCGCCCCAGCGCAGCGCAGTGGAAGAACGCGCGGCCGCTTTCTGGGAACTGCCACTGGCAGTTCGGCAATGGCTGGCGGAAAGCTATCGGACACTGGAACAGTGGGGGGTGGAGTTTGTCGAGGCCGAACGTCTGGCCGAGACCGTAAAGCAGCGCCTGTTCGGGGGGCCGCAGCGACCAGCCGGGTCAAACATCCAGACAGTCGGCTCAACGCCAGACTCGCAAACCGAAGTGGAAGCCGCGCCCACTTGGGCACGCGACCCACGCGTGCCGCATTTTATCACTGTGGACGACATTCGCGCCGCCCGGCACCGCGGTGAGCGCCAGATGCGGATCGCGCCGAACATGCGCGTGACCGACGAGGCGCGCGAGGCTGCCCGCCGCTGGGGGATCCTTCTGCTGGAATAAACATGCCCATCATGGCCAAGCCCTCCATGCCGTCCACTGTGTCCGTATTATCCTTATAAGGGAGTTTCCATGTTTCGCCAAATTCGGGGCAAAATCCGGCGTTTCATTCTCGCCCACACACGGTCGGGGCGGGCGCATATTAAACAATGGGAAAAAAAACGGCACGGCGAGTGCGCACGCTGCGGCGCATGCTGCCGGCTGGTCCATCGCTGCCTATTTCTGCGCATGGAAAACGGCTTGGCCGTGTGCACAATCCATGCCCGCCGGCCGGCCAACTGCCGAATTTTTCCGGTGGACCTTCGCGACATCGCCGACCGCGATGCCGTTATGCCCGGCCGGCCCTGTGGCTATTCTTTCCCCGCGGATCAAAACCGATAGCCGGCAGATACGAAAAGCAAGCAGAGCCTGCTTCTTTTTCTACGAACCTTATTTATCCCCGTGCTCTTTAAGAAACGTCTCATAGCGCTGCAAAACACTGGCGTCGGACAGATCCTTCCCAACAATCAACCGCAGCAGCGCCCGTGCCGTCTGGCCGGCCTTGACCTCATAGCCAAAAAGCGACTGATAAAGAGAGTAATGGCCGGCAATCCCATCAGGCGGCTCCATGTTATACGGCGTCAGGATCATGAAACAGTCGCGGGGTCTCGACATCATGGCCACTGTCAAACCGCTGCCGGCGTCGCGTTTCAGGGCCAGCGGTGCCGCGAAATAGCGGCCTGTCGAAAGATGCACAGGATGCGGCGGAACATCCCAGCGGCCGTCATACATTATGGCCGCAGCGCGCCGGTCGCGTGGAAAAGCCAGATACGTTCCGGCAATAAACGGGTTCACATCGCAGGCCAAAAAAGTGGGTTTGCCGCGTATGTGAAGCGTGGGACTGGTATAAACAAAACTGCGTAAGTTCTTGTTGAAGTAAGACGACACAAACACTTCAAAATCAGCGAGATCTTGCTGCGGGCGAACAAGGGTTTCCACGTCGAGCGTATCGGCGGCACTCCAACGGAAAATTGCCGTAACTTCGGCGGGATTCTTGGGGCCGGCGGGCCAGACAATCTCAAGTACGCCGTCGGGCCGCAGCCGCGCCGAACGCGGCCAGTCGCGCATGGCATCGCCGTAGCGCGTGCCGGCGGAAAACATGCGATAGTAGCTAAGAAGCCCGGGAAATGTCCCCCCGTGCGCCAAATCCATTCCCGTTTCAACATGCACCATCGAGACGATGCTTTGGACTTTGCCGCTGCCGTTCAGGCGGCCCTTTAGCACGCCCGTTTCAAACTCAAATGTGCCGTCGCCGGTGGCGCGAAAGGCAAGAGCCGAAACGTCTGCACAAAAACCTGCGCGGATGGTGACCAAGATGGCAACGCAAAGGAAAAGACTTTGCCGCCGACCACATATAGATTTGTGATTAATTCTATTCATTGGGCTTACCTCCTTAGGCTTTTCGATCCAAACATTCCGTTAATTTGCGAACACCTTTTCTGACTTCTAACCTCTCGCCTCTGACTTCTTTGCTTGTGGCCAATGGCCTCGCCAAACACATACCATACTTCGACTGGTCAGCGTGGAAGCCGACGCTCCATGGATGGACGCCTTCTAAGGTGTCCATAATTATGGGACATCGTATATAAATACAGTTGGAAGCGGCCGTTTCTCTCCGATCTTTCAAATCCATCCGCCCGACTTCGTTACTTTTTTGCGGCGCGAATCAACAATGGCTCGCCCAGCACAACATGCACCCCAGCCCCCCATGCGTCGGCGGCCTCCAGACGCAGCCGAAGGCGACGCGATCCCATCAGCGACTGAACCAAGTATTGCACCCAATCGCTTTGCCTCACCTCGAACGTCTGCCAAGGTCCATCACCCACGGCCAGAAGCAGTCGCGCGCGGGGAAATTGCGGATTGTGGGTTGTAGATTGCGGAACGGTTAGAGCGGACGACAATCCCCATTCGGTCAGAAAAAATGCATAATCCTCGCCAAAAACATATTCCATTTCGCAATCCGGCTGCAGATGAAGCCCGAAGGAATACTCGCGATCGCCGATTCGCAGTGCACCGCCGTCAGGCCGGCGATCCACCACAATGGCGCGCACGCCGTCCAGACGCGGGCGCATCGAAAAGCGCTGGGGTTGGACGGCGGAAAACGGCTCAGCGGTTGCGCCGAATAACACAGCACGCTGCAAAAACACTGCCGGCGAGGCCGGCGTCGCCCCGCTCAACGCGCATTGCAGGCGGCCGGATTGAATTGCCCATGAATCCGTGCGCACACGGTCACCGTTGGTAAAATACAACGCCCAAGGCTTGTCGAGAGTGGACTCGCCTTTTCGCGGAGCAAGAACGAGCGCGGTTGTTTTTTCCCGAAGCACATTCAGCGTTCCAAGATCGGAGCGAAACCCAACGGCTGCCGCATCCATGTGAAGAAACTGGCCGAGCAGTTGGTCCCCGTCGGCTGTGCAAAGCAGGTCCTTGTCAGCCGGCGCCGGCGGCAGGCGGGGTGGAGGGGAACCGCGGGTCAATCCGATAATTGAGTCGTCCCAAACCTGCAGTGTGCGGAACAGATCGGTCTGGATGGCGGGGCGGGAGGGAAAGACCGCCCAGTTCAACAAGCGCCCGGACAATCGCGAGCCGTCTTTCAGCCACACCTGCTCGATGGAACCACGCGGAAGCGGCTGCGCCGCAAAATCAATTTGCCATATCTCGGTGCGCGGGAACTCGTGCCTGCGCTTGGTCTTGGCCTCGACGACGGCCAGTTGGGTCTGCGATTCAGCAAGGACTGCTTCGGCGAAAAACCTTTCCACGCGTCCGTCGTGCAGCCGAAGCACAACGGAAGTTTGCGAAAAGGCTTGGTCGAAACCGATCAACAGAATGAGCGGGACAAAAACCAAACGGACGGAGCACAAAAGCCCAACCCAAGATAGTCGAAAGATTTTCGGACAACTCCTGCGCGAAAAAAACCAACGCAAATTCCTTTGCCAATTCAAAGCCCAAAATCCAAAACCCAAAATCGCAAACGGATTGTCCATCGCGCCAAGCCGTCTTTTGCTACCGTTGATAGATCGGGAGAAAATGATAGGGAATCGCGAGTGTAAGAACTGCCATGGCAGTTTTGTAGTTTTCCCCCCAACTGCCGTCGTTCTTTTGCGATTTAACCAGCCGCTCGCGAATAATGGGATAGTTTTTCTCCCAAGTTTCCCCGCCGATTTGATACAAGGCCGCCGAAATGTAGTAAAGGCCGTAATGTTCCCACTGGCCGTCAAACAGCCCATTCCGCTCGAGGTATCTCAAACCAAGGGCGATTCGCGGGTCGTTGTATTCACCGCAGACTTGCAGCGAAAACATGCCGGCTCCTGTGCGCGCAATTCCGCGGTCGTTGGCGCTTTGATAGCCAAAGCCGCCTTCCGGGTGGGAGAGACTTCGCACATACTCGATGGCCCGCTGGATGGTTCTTTCCGGCACCTCGATACCGCAGTTGCGCGCCGCGCGCAGGGCGACCACTTGCATGACCGTGACGGAAATATCCTGCTCGTCGCGCCCCGGAAAATAGCGCCAGCCGCCCTTGGTGGACTGTGTGGTGATGATCAGGTCCACGGCTTTCTTCAGTTTTTCCCGAATGCTTTCGTAGCCCGTCAGGCCCCATGCTTGTGTCAGATACAGCGTAGCCACGCCGTGATGATACATGGGGCTGCGGCGGTTTCGGCCGATAATCAGGCCGTTTTCCTCGACATGTGTGAGGATGTATTGAAGGGCGCGGGAACTCTGGCGGGCGTACTTGCCGCGGCCGGGCGTTTCGCCAACCACCATCCAAGCCAGTCCGGCCAAAGCAGTGTCGGCCGTGCTATCGTCGAGCGAGCCGTCTGGCCGTTGCTGGCGCGCCAGCCAGTCGAGCGCCTTGGCGATGGCCTGTTCGGCCGCCGGCGTCAGTTCGTCCTCCGCAGGGCAGGGGAGCGGGATTGCCGCCGCGAGCACTGCCGTTACACTGATGACTATAATAAAATGAATTAAATGCTTCATATTAATGTTGTCCTTAAAAAACTTTGAGTTCTGAGCATACATATAATGCGCGGCATGGACAAATCCCATCCCGCAACCCACCCCTCACAACCCACAACCTACTTTGCGCCTTCCACCCTCGACAGGTTGCGGTAATATCGAATCAGTGCTCTTTCGTAGCGCGGGGGATACTTTTCGCGAAGGGCCTGCAAGACCTGCTCGCGTTCCCGCTCGGGCAGCCGGCTCCAGTTGCCGTTTTCCATGTCCTTTTCAATCTGCTTCGGATCATAGGCGGTCGGCCCTTCGGCGCGCATACCGTCACCCTTGCTCATTTGCGAGGGTTTGTTGGTCGGCTGAGCCTTTTTGGCGGCATTGGCCGATGCCTGCGGTGAAGGACGCCCGCTTTGCTGCGCCTGAGCGGCTGCTTGCGCCTGCGCTTGCGCTTGGGCGAGGTCCGACGCGATTTGCTGAGCCATCTGGCCGCGAACTCCGCCGAGAGTCTGGGCCGCCTGATGCATGGTCTGCGCCGCCTGTCCTGTTTGGCCTTGCTGTAATTCCTGCGACGCCCCCGACATCATTTTTGAGCCTTGGCGTACTTGCGCGGCCATGGCCGGCGTCATCGGCGGCATGGCGGCCATGTAGCCCAGCTCTTGGGCGACCCCCTCGGCCTGTTGAGCCAGAGCGGGCGCAGGCGCTTCCGGCAGTGCCTCAGCTTCGCCAGCCATTTGCTCAATCCGCCCGATCATCGCATCGAGGTCCGACAGCTGATCCAGCCATTGCTGCATTTCCTGCGCATCGAGGGCCTGAGCCATGGCTTCGGCCAGTTTGCGCTCGGCCTCGCGCAACGAACGAAGCGCCTCGCCCTGATGAGGGAGTGCCTCGCCGGTTTTTGACTCGCCCAATTGCGCCGCTGCCCGATCCATTTCCTCGACGGCCTTGGCCAGCGGCTGGGGAACACCGGGGGCGGTCATGACCTGTTCGGCGAAATCCTGCGTCCGCTCGCTGAGCTGTTTTTGGGCCTCGCCCAACTCGGACGGCGACTGCGGGGAGCGACCGGCGGGTTGCTGGGGAGTGTTTTTGGCAGACTGTTCCGGTTGCGGAGCCGTCGAGCCCGCTTTGGCCTGCTGCGCGGCCTGTTGAGTGCGGCCGGTCAGGTCTTCCTGGTCGCGGATGATTTCGCCGAGTTGATTCAGAACCTCGCTTTGCTCGGCCAGCATGTCGGCCAGCGCTTCGAGATCGGCCATCTTCTGGGCCTTTTCCAATTGCTCACGCATACTAGCCAGCGCACCGGCGAGGTGGCTGATGGCCTGCTGTTGAGAGGCGGAAGCCTCTTTGGCGCGGGCCAGATTGAGTTGGTTGGAAGCCTCAGACATTTTCTCGGAAGCGCGGGTCAGTTCCTGTCCGGCGGGCGTCGCCGGCGCCGGGGCATCGGTGGGCGGAGGCTGGATTTGTTTTTTCGCCTCGGCCCATGGGTTTTCCACTGCGGATTGAGGATTGGCAATTGCGGATGGATTACTTTGAGACGGGACGTTCGATGTCGCCGGCTGGGACTGTGGTGTGGCGGTCTGTTCGGCGCGAATCGCCTGATCGGCTTCCTGCGAGAGTTCGCGCGTGAAATTGGCCAGTTGGTCTTCGGCGCGGGCCATTTCGTTGCGCAACGGCTCGGTCAGATCGCGGCCCAATGCCTCGGTTTGCGCACGCAAGTCCTGCTGCTGTCGGAGCGCTTCCTCGGTCTTTTCGATGACATTTTCGAGAGCCGAACGCTGTTCGGCCGGACTCAAGCCGCTTTCCTGAAGGATTTTCAGAAGCACCAGAAAATGTTCGGCCAATTGGCGCTGGCCTGCAACAGCCAAACCGAGACGCTGCGCCTGCAAATGGTCGCGCGTCTCGCTCAGCCGTTGCTCGACTGGCAGGGCGGACGCCTTGTCTTGAAACTTCCTAATGGTGTCGAGAAACGGCAGATCGTGGAACCGTTCGAGAATGACGGCGACCTGCGTGCGCACCAGTGCCCAGTCGTTGGCAATGGCATCCTGCCCTTGGGTCACGCGGTCGAGAATGTCTTCGCGCAAGGCGTCGGAAGTGGTCGCGGCCAGTTCGATGGCGCCGTTTTGTGTGGCGCGAATGGCTTGGCGCTGGTCGGCCACGAGCGTGCGCATCTGATCGAGCAAATGGCGCAGTTGGCTGCGGTATTGAATGCGCACAAGTTCTTCGGTTAGTCGGGCGATAAGCTGCTCCTGCGCGCCGACGGTCTGGCGCAGATGTTCCTGCCGGCGGGCGCGGTCAAGGGCCTGTCGGGCGGCAATGAGTTGTTCAAGCACAGAGCGCACTTCGCGGCGGGGGATTTCATCGAGGCCTTTCTGCGCAGTCGAGAAGTCTTTGTTTTCATCCCGCGTCAGCAACTTGTTCATTTCCAGATCGCGCACGATGGCTTCCAACTCCTGCGCAATCAGCTGGGTTTGCTCGCCGATCTTGGCGGTCCGGTTTTCTTCCTGCCCGATGCGCTGGGTTGGGTCGGCGCTGTAGCCCGCCGGCAAAAGAGAGAGAAAAATGAAAAACGAGGGAACACAGACATGCGGAGCATAAAACGTGCGCAGCCACGTTCGCGGATTTCGGCTTTGCCTTCTCATGATTTGTCCTCCAGTGCCCTCGTTTGGAAGGCCCGGTTCACCTTTGTTTGGCCGGACTGGTTTCCCGATCTTCGCTTTTCAACAAATCCTCAATTTTGGTCCGGCTGTCGAGCGTATCGAGGCCAATTTGTTCCAGCCGCGGAACCAGAGATTCCATGCGCTCGCGCATAATGCGAATCATCTCCTCGGGACTGACCACTTCGAGCCGGGTTCTCGGGGAAAGCCCGACCTGTGGCCCGCCGATTTCCCTGTTATCGTATGCCGACGCCCACAAAATCGCCTCCACCCCCGGCTTAAGTTCATACGGCTCAAGCGCCAACGTGTGCATAACGGTCTGGTTGATACCGTTGGGCCGCACCGCCACCTCAATGGTTTCTTCTTTCGCTCCCGCGATGCTCAGATGCAACTGAACGCGTGTCAGTCCGTAGTCATCGCGGACGTGGATTTCCAAAGGCAGCGTTGCGTAGGGCGTTACGTATTTTCGCTCATCGAGATCGCGAATTTCCACCCGCGGCGGTTCGTCAGCCACCGGTTGAATGGCATACTCCATCGGGTCACGGTTCTCAAATCCGAATTCATCTATCAGACGGATACGATACGCGCTGCGGGATGTAGGAACGTCGAGCGTGACGGTGTAGGTGGAAATGGAAGAGATGGACAGGGTAGACGTTGTGGACGGGGCGGGCGCGGGCGGCTGGGGGACTAGGGGCAGTTGGCGACCATCCTCCATCATCAGCGCGCCGCGGGCAATTGGTTTGTTGGTTTGAATGAACAGGGCGACCCGTGTTCCCGGAAGGGCTTCGAGGTTGCCGCCCGAAGCCGTTTCGGGCGGACGTCGCGTGTAGGCCGGAAACTCGTACCGGGCGGAAATGCCGCGTACTTGCGGCGGAATCACCACCTCGACGCGGGCTTTTTCCGACTCCCCGTCGCCCAGCCGCCAGTAGTAATCAAAGGATTCCATGACGGCCTTGTGAACGAAAACAAAATCGCGGCCGGCGCCGGTAACCGGCTGCTCGAGCCATTTGCCTTGTCCGCGCTGGATTCGAATCGCACCGCTGGCGGGGATCAATCCTTGGGCGCGCGCCCGCAATTCAATGTCCTCGCCGCGCGCCACCCGCCGAAACCGGTCGGCTTCGTTCAGAACCGCCAGCGTTTTGGTCGGATAAGGAATTACCGTGGTCGGACGGGCCAGCCGCTGAAGCCAAACGGGGAAACACAGCCGCCCTGTGGTGGTTAGTCCGACAAAGGCTGCCCAGAGAAGCAAGGCGGCTGCAGCCAAGGCAAGGCCGCGATTTCGGGACTTGCGCTCGGGAACGGCGCGAAAATTCAGATTCGCAATCGCGCCAACCGTATCCCGAATCAATTCAGCGATCAGATCGGTCGAACCATAGCCTTCGACCGCAGCGGTGGTCGGCCCGTAGAGAACGCGCGACAGTTGCCAAGCGGAAATAAAACGGCCCCGCAGGTCGGGAAAGTGACGCTCTACAGCCAAAGCAATCCTGTCACGGCTTGGAAATGTCCGCAGCGGCATCCATACTTCGCGCCAAAAACCATAGGCGAGTGCGGCAAGGAAGCCGGCCAGCAAAACGAGGCGTCCAGCCGTCTGGGGACGAAATGTCCAGTCAAGCGCAAAGTGGCATGCGCCTGCAAGCGCTGCATAAACGACAATCATTGCCAGAGCGCGGGTCAGCCAAATGGCCCGTTCGAGGCGGCGAACCTGCTCGAGTTTGCGGTGAATGATCCGGTCGCTCATTGTGTTTGCAGTTTGGCTTTCCGTTATTTGAGATGCCAATACTTGCGTAGAGCAAGTTCAAGCGACTTCACAAAGACAAACAAGGCCAGAAACGGCCACCAGTCCCACAGCGCCTGTTCGCGGCGGCCAACGAAGCTGGCCTTGTTGCGGCTCAGCAGTTGAAGCAATTGATCCAAGTTATCAAGGGTTACAACCCTGCCGCCGGAACGGTCGGCGATTTGGGCCATTGTCGCCCAGTCGGCTTCCGGCTCGTGAAGTTCCATGCGGGCGCGTTTGGCTTCAAATTCCACGCGGGCGGTATCTGCGCCGTCTTGAACTGTGGCGGCGAAGCGGCCCTCATAAGGGATTTTAAAGACGGCGCTATAAACGCCCTCGCGGTCGGGTTCCAAGAAGGCTCGAACCTCGTGGCGTTTGCCCGCCTGCTCGGTGGCGGATAATTCCTCGATTGCGATGAGGATGTTTTCTTCGCGCTTGGGCTGGAACGTTGCATCGAGCGCACGCACAGAAAGCGAAGCGGTCTGTCCCACCTCATAGGCTTCGCGATCGGCGGCAATTTGCAGCCGTTTGTTTTGGCCAAGCAAGCGGCTGAGCGTTAGAAACTGGACGGCCTGCGTCCAGAATCGGACAAAATAGCGGTCGCCGACTTTATAGCGCAGCTGCCAAGTCGAGTCTATTCCCACGTAGAGCACGCGTCCCAGTCCATAAGGCTGAAACGCCACAGCGGGCAGGGCGGTACCGTCGCGCGTGCCCACACTTAGCACAAGGGTTTGGGCGGCGGGCTTGAGGCCGCCAACTTCGGCAACCCAATAATGCGGGGGGAAATCGCGCCAAACGCGTTCGTTTCGGTCGGTTTCTGCTTCGAGAAGCGTGATATTGTGCCGCCGCCCTTCATCGCTCAACTCGAATTTGCGGGGCATCGAGCGAATTTCAAGCCGGTCGGGGTCGAGCCACGGGCGCGGCTCCCCGGTGATACGAACGGGCAGGAGCGGTTCGAGCACAGTGCCGGCCCAGAGTGTGGGCGAGATATTTTCACCGGCCATAAAGACCAAGCCGCCGCCCATCTTCGAGACAAATCGTTCGAGCATGGCCATCTGGTCGTCGCGGAGGAACTTCGGCCGGAGCGTTCCCAGAATAATCAAGTCGAACTCGAACAGTTCCTTTTCCGTGGCCGGAAACGCGGACAAGAATCGCGGGTCGGCTGTAACCACCTGCCGGTCGGCCTGCTGCAAATAAACTTTGCAGTCTATATGGGGGTCGCGGAAAAGTGTGTTGCTGAGATAACGAAAATCCCACCGCGGAATTTCTTCGACCATCAGCACCTTGATTTTTTTGTCAATAACGCGAACCACGGTTTCCGCCGCGTTATTGTCTGTGGTCTCCTCCGCTTCCTGAGGCGGAACGCTGACTCGAATGCGAACCGTGCCTTCCTGATTGCGCCTGTAGCGAAACGTTACCAGTTGTTCCCGGCCGGCAATCTTCACTTGCTTGGTTTCGACCTGCACGCCGTCGCATTCGAGGGAAACCGGCACGGAATAGCCGGCATACCCGCGTGCGACCAGTTTGGCGGACACAGGGAACTCGTCGCCGCGAAACACGACCGGCTCGGCAATCAGCGGCGCCACCGCAAGATCGCGCGACGCGCCGGCACCGACCGGAACCGTGTAAATGGGAATGCGAGCGTCGCCGGCGACCTCGGCCACGCTCAGCGGCGGCACGCCGGCAAGATTTCGCCCGTCGCTAATCAGAATAATACCGGCCACCGGCTGGCCGCGATAGTCTTGGACAATTCGCTGCAGTGCCGCACCAATGCGGGTCGAGGGCCCAGTCGCCGCCAAATCATTGATTACGGTGGCGGGACGGGCGGTTGCCTCAAAGGGAATTTCGCGCATTCGGTCGGCGAAAGCCCAAACATCCAGAACATAATCCTTCCGCAGCTGGTCAAGGAAACGCTCCTGATCGCGCTGAAGGGCACGGCGGACCAGCTGGGCCCGCGTCGTTGACTTGATTTGTTGAACTGCCGCCGGGCTCAGCCGCAATTCTGCCTGATCGGCCCGCTCCTGATCCGGCGGGGGGAATACGACGGACTGGGGCGGAGGAGGCCATTTTGCCCGGTCCGGGCGCAACCCCAGCACGTTGGCCGCACTCTCCAACTGAATCCGGCTCAGCACTTTATCCGCCACATTCATGCTTTCCGACTCATCCACAAGCAGCGCAACGTGTTGGCGGACGGACGCTTCTTCCTGATAAACCAAAATTGGCTTCATCAGGAGAAAGATCAGGAGAAGGAAGCCTGCAATGCGCAACACCGCCAACGAGACATAGTTGCGCCGGCCCAGAAACGCTGCCTCGCGGCGCAACGACCACCAACCGGCCAGCGCAACTGCAATGGCCAAAGCCAAAAGCGCCAACGGACTATACGCGCGCGCAAATCGAAATGTTGCTTCAAACAGACTCATGAACGGTGGTTCGCTTCTCTCGTCTCTCAATCCAAAGCAGGAAAAGGACCTCGATCAACATCAAGGCCAGCGCAATCTTCAGGCAAGTCATCCAAAATTCGCTGCCGGCAGGGCCCGTGCTGGTCACCGAGGCCACATCGGTCGGTGCGACTATCCGGAGCGGCGCGGTGATCAGCCCCATCGGCGGCAATCCGATGTCCGACTCCCGCGGGTCCACGGTTGCCGCAAATTGTCCGACAATCTGCTGCTCGGTAATCAGGCGATAGGCACCCGGGCGGTCCACGCCGGCATATTGCAAGCGCATGCCGCCGAGAGCCGATTCGAGTTCGGCCAGATCGTTTTTCCCCGACGGGTGAACGACAGTCATTGGCGTAGCGGCCGAGCCTCCGCGAATAAAGCGCGTGGCGGTTTCATAAACCCCCAGATTTAAACCGGCGGTCTCGCGTCTCATCAGGTAGTCGCCGACGCGCCGCATAAAAATCAGAAACGACGGCTTCCAGATAAAATCGCTCCAATCGCGTCCCAATCCCGACGCAAACAGCATTACGCGGCCTTTGCCAAAGGTGCGCTCGACCAGCGCCGGACGCCCCGTGCTGAACTTGCAGATGACCGATGCCGTTGTCGGCGGCTCGACCAGAAGCGTTCGCTTGAAATGTATCTGGCTGAGGTCGCCGTGCGAGCGGTCGGCAAACACCGACAGGGCGGGATGGTCGTAGGCGTCGGGACTGAGGAAACACTCGCCCTCTTCCGTACGAAAGCCGGGCGGCGTAATTCGCGCCGGCAGAAACCCTTCTCCGTTGCGATAGAGGTTTTCGTTATAGAATCGAACATCGGTACGCTCGCCCGGAATAATCATCAGGCCCCCGCCTTCGCGGACATAGCGTTCGAGACCGGCAATCTGATCGGCTTCGAGAGTTGCCACATTGACCAAGAAAACCGCGGGGTATTGATCGAGGTCGGCGGGGCGGAATTGTCCGACGGCCACTCGCGCCGGCGAAAGATGGTCCTCTTCGAGCTCGCCGACCAGCCAGCCGGGTGCCAGCGCCATGCCTGCGTATTCGGTGGCTCCGATGCCGCCGCGGCCGGCGGTGTCGCCGCTGATCAAAAGGATGGGGATTTTGGGCCGCACCTCGACAACGTGATGGCGGGCATTGTCCGTCGGCAGCGAGTCGGCGGGAATCCGCACCTCAACGGCGTGTTGGCCGGCTTCGCGAAACTCGGCCAGAAATGTAACGTCCACTTCGCCTCCGGGCGGAATGGTCACCCATCGGCGGTCGCGCCGCTGATTGTCGAGAAAGAGTTCGACAGGATAGTCTTGCTGGGGCGTCTGGCTGAAGTTATGGATGCGCGCCCGCAGAACTGTGGGAATTCCGGCGGCGAGTACGCCCGCGTCGGTCTCGATGCCTACCACACCCAAATTGCCGTCGTAGCCCTCGCCGATGGGAATGGCCACAAGATCAGCATTCTTTTTCAAGTCGGCAAGGAGGGCTTCGCAGGCCGCCCCGCCGAGCAGGCCTTTCTGGAAATCCGAAATCAGACAAACCAAGTGGGCGGGCTGGCGGGCTTTGGCGAGGTCTTCGCGGGCCAGTGCGAGGGCGCCTTCGGCAGCCGACGCCGCGTACGAACATTCGAGGCGGGCCAGTTGATTGCGCACTTGATCGAGATCAAACGTCGGCTCGCGGAACAGGCGCCGCGGACGGTCGGACATCAGGATCACCGACACGCTGTCGCCGCGGTTTAAGCGGCCGACCACCTCGCGGGCGACTGTCCGCGCCCGCTCGAACCGGCTGAGGTCTCCGTCCACATAATTCATACTATAAGAATCGTCGAGCAGAATCACGGCGCAGACATGGGGTTGGCGGCCGAAAAAGAGCAACTGGCTCTTGAGGATCGGCAACGTAAAGGCAAGGGCGGCAAAGATCAGCACCAGCACGCGGAGCGCCAGCAGAATGAGGTCTTCGATCTGAATTCGGCGGGCATTGACGCGGATGGCCTCGCGCAGGAAGCGCATGGCCGCCCACGGCACTGGCCGATAGCGGCGGCGGTTGAGCAAATGGATAATAATCGGAATGGCGCCGGCGGCCAGCCACCACAACATGCCGGTATGGAGAAACGAAAACGGCACTATCGTCTCCTCGCCAGATATTCCCGGATGGCTGCGTCCACAGGACGCGCGGTCAGCACCTGCTGGAAGTCCACGTCCATGCGTTCGCAGCCGGCCTTCAATCCCTCGGCAAACCGACCAAACAGCTCTTGATAACTGTGGCGGATTCGCTCCGGCTGGGTCCGAAAAATCCCCTCGTCTTCCATGCCCTCGAAACGAATCAGGCCGCGAAAAGGGAACGACCGCTCGAACTCATCAAGGATTTGAAAGGCGATCAAATCATGGCGGTTGAATTTCAAATACTGCAAACCGCTGAGCACGCGGTCGAGATCATCGAAAAAGTCAGAGATAATAATCACTACGCCGCGCCGGCGAAGCCGTGAGGCAAACTCGCCGAGAATGGCGCCAAGGTCCGTCTTTTCGGCAGCCGGTGTGCTTTCAAATACATGACAAATCCGATAAAGGTGTGCTGGATTAGTGCTCGGTGGGACATACTGGACAACGCGGTCGGTGAATACGCCCACGGCAACGGCATCACGCTGTTGCAGAATCAGATAACTCAAGGTGGCGGCCAGCAACTTGGCATATTCTGCTTTTGTTTGGTTGGGCTTCGAGCCATAGCGCATGGACTCGCTGAGGTCCACGAGGATGTGGCCGATGAAATTGGTTTCCTGCTCGTATTGTTTGAGAAAGAACCGGTCGCTGCGCCCGAACACCTTCCAGTCCAGATAGCGAAGGTCATCGCCCGGAGCATATTCGCGGTGCTGGCGGAACTCGACACTGAACCCATGATAGGGCGACCGATGCTGGCCGACAATGGTACCCTCGACAATGGCGCGCGCCCGCAACACCATTTTGTGCACGCGATTGTAAATTTCGGGGTCTATGTAAGGACTGCGGATGGCCATCAGATAATCAGGTTTGCACTCTGTCCATTCGATCCCTTCGGTCCGCTTTGTGCATGGTTTTCCAGCCCCTTGCCGCCGCTTTTCGCACCTAATCGCCGTATTTCGGGACCATTTCCAAGAGTTTCGTGATAATGGTATCCGTGTCAATTCCGTCGGCTTGGGCCACAAAGTTGGTAATCAGCCGGTGGCGAAGCACGGGATGAGCGACTGCCGCAATGTCGTCGGCGGAGACGTAGTTTCGACCGGCCAGCGCCGCACGCGCCTTGGCGGCCCAGATCATATACAATCCCGCGCGCGGACCGGCCCCCCACGTCAGCCAGTCGCGGATAAACTGCGGAGCCTCCGGTTCTTTCGGTCGCGTCAGCCGCGCCAGCGTCTTGGCGTATTCAATCATGTGGTCGGCGACCGGAATGCGATAGACCAGCTCTTGGAGCGCGAGGATTTCCTTGGCCGTGAGAATGGGCTTGATCTCGTGCATGCGGCCGCTGGTTACCCGCCGGATTATCTGCGTTTCCTCTTCCGATGTGGGGTAGTTCACTTTGATATTGAACATAAACCGGTCCAGCTGCGCTTCGGGCAAGGGATAGGTGCCCTCTTGTTCGATGGGGTTTTGCGTGGCCAAAACAAAAAACGGCTCCGGCAGGGGATAGGTGGTGCGGCCCACTGTGACGTGGCGCTCCTGCATGGCCTCGAGCAAGGCGGCCTGCGTTTTCGGCGGCGTGCGGTTGATCTCGTCGGCCAGAACGACATTTGCAAAAATTGGCCCTTCAATAAAGCGCAGGTGCCGCTCGCCCGTGTCGCGGTCCTGTTGAATCACCTCCGTGCCGGTGATGTCCGACGGCATCAGGTCGGGTGTGAATTGAATGCGGCGGAATGACAGGTCCATGGTTTGCGCCAACGAGCTGACCAGAAGGGTTTTGGCCAGTCCCGGAACGCCAACCAGCAGAACGTGGCCGCGGGAAAACACCGCGATCACCACTTCCTCGACCACCTGTTCTTGGCCGACGATGACTTCCGCCAATTGACTTTTAATCTTGAGGTAGCCTTCTTTCAAGCGCGCCAGAATTTCGGCGTCTTGGCCGGGGGCGGCGCTGCCGCCGCTGCTGTCTGCCACGATGCGGTTCTCCTTTGGTCGGACGAAGCGCCACGGCTCCGTTTTTTATTGTTCCAGAAATCGCCTGCATTTGTTGAGCGTAATCATGCAATACGCGGTGACAAGACTCTTGTTATTCTCCATCCATCGCGGGTCCGTGTTCACCCAATACCCTTCCGGGTGTTGAATGGATGCGAGTTTGTTGACCAAGTCCAGCGCCCAATAGTGTCGCACGCCCTTCTCGTCCACCAGATATTTTTCCCCGTATGCCGAAAGCGACTTGGCCATGACCATGTAATAGTAGAACAAGCCGCTCTTGCCCATGCCGGGGTTCTCCTCGACCGTGTAGTGCTTACGCAGCCAATCGAGGGCGGCCTGCACGCGCGGGTCGCCTTTCGGCACATCGCAGTAGGCGAAACTCAGCAGCCCCGCGTAGCTCATGCTTCCGTAGGAATGCCGCGGCTCGTTCTGGCCTGCTTCTGCGTTGGCCAGACTCAGACCCGGCATATAAATAAACCCTCCGTCATTGGTTGCCCATGGCTGCTTGTTGACCTTCTGGAGGTTCTGGCACCGCTCGATAAAGACGAGAGCGCGCTTGAAGGTTTCGGCATCGGCGCCCAATTCAGTTTCCCGCAAGGCTTCGAGGGCAAACTGTGTGTTCGAGAGATCGGGCGTTTTGCGGCGTCCATAGCCGATGCCGCCATACGCAAGGTTGTCGGGAGTGATTTCGCCGCGCGCACCACTCTGCAATTGGGTCAGGTATTGTTGGGCCTTTTGAACCGCCTCGTCATAGACTTTGTTGCCCGTTTTCTTGAGGGCGAGGATGGACAGGGCGGTTTCGTAGTTTTCGATGCCTTCCTGAATGCGCAGCGAGCCATCTTCTTTTTGCTGCGCAGCAATAAAAGCCACAGCGCGCTGCACGTTCGGATCGTTTGCATCCACATCCTGATCCATCAGGGCCACAATGGCCAGCGAGGTCATGCCGACCTTGACTTGGTCGTTGGCATCGAATGTCCCGTCGGGCAGCTGTTGCTGCTTGAGCCAGTCGCGCCCTTTCTGGCCGCTGACCGTTGCCGTTTCGACCGCGGCACGAATTTCGGCCCGGCTGGGGCCTTTACGACATCCGGTCGTCGCCCAACATGCAGCAAAAAGTGCCGCCATGCAGCACAGAATGGTCGTGCTTGGCTGGGCATGCATTGGTTTCACGCGAATGCCCTTCATTTTTTCCCTCCTTGTCCGGCAACCACCCGCGCCGGCCGGATGACCAGCGTGACCGTCGTTCCCACAGGCGGAACCACTCGGGTATTGACTTCATAGACTTCGTCGTCCGCGCCCGTCGGCAGCGGATTGTCTATAATCGTATAAGGATCGTGGTAGGTTGTCATGAGGGTTCGGGTGAGCTGTGCCCCATATTCGCCATTGATGAATTTCGAGCCGGCGAAAACCCATTCGGTGCGCTCCATCGGCTGCCGGGCATGAAGGTCCCAGATGTAGTCTTCGACGCGCCGCCGCGTATTCTGGTATTCCACAAACACCACCACGCGGTCGCCTTCGGGTGTCGTAGCGTCACCTTGAAACTGGACGCCGCCCTTGGGCTTCAAGCCCATCAATAGAAGCGCCAGATGCAAATGGTATGGCTCGATATGGGCAAGGAAAATGCTTTCGTGCAACTTGCCACCGCTGGCACAGGCCACCAGCTCGATCATGCCTTTGGTCATGTTGACCTTGGCGGGAATGCGGAGCGTTTCCGAGGTTTTTTCCAAAATCGCGTTGCCGATCCGGAATTTGCCCTCGGCAATTTTTTCGATGGGCGCGCGGGAAGGAGTGGCGGTGCCAGATGACGGGGGCTCGCCACCTGCAGCATCAACCGATGCAAGTAAGGCACCAAGCCCCAGCAAGAATCTCCACCGCAAAATCGTTCGCATTATAGCCGCCCTCGCATATACCGACCTGCGAGTTACTGCAATTGCTTGGTCGGACTGGGAAAAAAAGCAACCTTTTTCGTGCGGATGGCCCGCTGCCGGCTCCCGCTGATTTTCACATTGACAGGCACCGCGCTTCTTCACTTCCTTTTTCGCGGGGAAGTCGCAGGAGGATGCTCAAAAGCGCATGATTGCACGGCCCAGCTGGCGATACGAGCAAAAAGTTCAACGGACGGGTTACCGCCTTGTGGCGGGAATAGACGAAGCCGGGCGCGGACCGTTGGCCGGCCCCGTCGTCGCCGCTGCCGTAGTCTTCCCGCCCGGATTTCGCATGGACGGCCTGGCCGACTCCAAGCAATTGCAGCCGGACGTCCGCCGCGCTTTGGATGCCCTGATTCGGCAAAACGCTCTTGCCGTTGGCGTTGGAATTGCCTCGGCGGAGGAAATTGACCGTCTGAACATTCTCGCGGCGACACACTTGGCGGCCCAACGCGCCGTCGAAAACCTGAAGATTCGCCCCGACTACTTGATTACAGATTGTTTGCGTTTGGACTGGGCCGAGGTGCCCGTTGAGCCGCTCGTGCGCGGCGACCAGAAGTGTGCATCCGTGGCTGCCGCATCGGTGGTTGCAAAAGTCGCGCGCGACCGCCTGATGTGCGACTACGACAGCGATTTCCCCGGCTACGGATTTGCCGACCACAAAGGCTATGCCACGGCAACGCACGTCAAAGCGCTGCGCACGCTGGGGCCGACCACCCTTCACCGCCTGTCGTTTCGCGGCGTCAGTTGGTTTGAAACCGAGCTGCGCCGGTCGCAGACTTTTATCCGTTTGGCAGAGGCCATTGCAGGCATCGAGGACGCTGCGGCGGCCCGGGCTGTCCAACACGCACTGGATGAAGCCATGCCGCGACTGCCGGAACGCGAGAACGGCGAGCTGCGGCGGCTTTTCGCGGCGCGCATGGCCGCATGCGCGACGGGCGGCACAGCAGCGGTATTCCGACGGAAATAACAAAAATGAAATGGTCGTTGCGCCGGAAAAAAACGGGAGAAACAGGCGAGGAAATCGCCGCGCGTCTGCTTTGGAAGAAAGGTTTCCGGATTATCGAACGCAACTATCGTTGCGAAGTGGGCGAGATAGATGTGATTGCAGAAGACCGGGGCGTGGTTGTGTTTGTCGAGGTAAAAACCCGCAAGTCGCCCGCCGGCGGCGCCCCCGAAGAAGCCGTGGACCGCGACAAGCGCCGCCGCATCCTGCGCGCCGCCGAATGGTATCTGAAGCCATGGGCGCGCTGGCCCCAGTCCACCCGGTTCGACATTGTCGGAATTGAACTGGACGAAAACGATGCGGTGAAAGCCATTCGGCACACGCCGGCTGCCTTTGAGCCCGAATGAGTACTACAACCGAAGAGGCCGCAGATACGCCTCGCGTATTTTCATTGCGGCCCTAATGACATCGGAAAAAAAAACCCGCGAACCTCTGCAGAAGGCCGGAGTTGCAGCAGGCGAACCCAAGGGTCTCCGGAATCCTTCCAAGATTCCCTCGCCCAATCACAGATATTGCATCCATGGGGCGCGAATGAGGGCAAAGTTGCAGAGAATGCTCAGAAGCGAACCATCCTCGCGGCGGGCCAGCTCACCGTCGGGGCTCATCGAAAGCAGAAGGTGATCGCCCTTCAGTCGAAGGTCCTCATAACCGGCTTTGCGCATTTTTTTCCGAATCGCATTTTCCATTGCCCGGTACTCTTTCCAGGTCAGCAGACCGTTTTCAACCGTGCGATAGCCGTTGATGCAGATGGTGATCTCGGGCCGGCCGGTCTTGTCCTTGACCACGCTGCCGTTTTCAAAACGCAGAAGCAGCCGGTCTTCGAGCAACTCTTCCTTAAAGCCAATAGATTGGAGGCGGGCGCGGGTGTTTTCGAGAATCTCCCGATATACGTCCTCGGGGATCAGGCCGGCTTGGCGGCCAATGGTGATGTCCACCGGCCCGATGCCATCCAAGCTATCGGCAAAAAACGTGGGGTCGGATCCCTGCCAGTAGCCAAACAGCAGATAATAGTCGTAATTGGGCAGCAGGATGGGTTCGCCGTCGTACGTTTTATAGGATTCATGGCTGATAAAGCGGGAGTCATCCTTCAACCATTCGGCCGGCTCAGACTGATGTGAAGTGCGGTAGATGGCGCGCGGAAGAACCGTATCAATTCCGATTTTGCGCAATTCCATGGCGATGGCCACTTCCTCGAACGGGCTGTTGTAGCCGAAGCGTTGCGCGCGGCGTGCCCGCCGGTCCACGGGGTCATCCTGTGGCTTCATCCCGACATGCGATTTGCGATACACCAACTTGATGTTATCCAGAGTTTTCGTTCGATACGTAACGTTGGACAGTTGAATGCGCGGCGACGTTCGCCAGCGAGAGGGATCGAAGTACTCAAATAGTTCGGCGTTCGAGCCGATAACCCAAAGCTTCCCCTGGTTGCTCGTTTCGCCGTGGATGTAGTCAATGCCAAAGATTCGCGTATGATGCACGCCGGCAATGGCGCGAGTCGCTTTCACGTTCTGGTTCTTCAGCAGATGCCAGTAACGTTTTCGCTGGGCGATTTGATAGCGTTCGGCGAAGTCGTGGGTTCGCTGAAGCAGCTCAAAATCAATCAGGGCGTAGGCGATCCGGCCGTTTTGCTCGCGGAGCAGCTGCCCGTTGCGATAGCGAACGATGAGATGGTCGGCCTTGGCGTCCACAACCGTGTAGCCGCGTGTGGCGAGTTCTTTGTAGTGCACCTCCTTGACGAGTTCCAGCAGCGCCTCGCGGTCTTCTTTGTGCGTTTCCATCGCCTGTGCCGCGTCAATTCCCTCGACCCATCCGTAAATCATTGCATAAAGGCGGTGAATATCCAGTTCCAGAGCCTCCTCGACCGGCACTTGGTCTTGGGCTTGCAGCATCAGTTTGTTTTGGGCGGAGAACATATACTTTCGCCGGCCGGTTTGCCACAGTTTCACTTTTTCGGGCGGCGAGTAGATGGCCAGCGGTTTCTGGGTGCGAATGGTGGTGGGATAGAGTCGGTTGGTCTTGCGCAGCTCCATCAGGAGACCGAACTCCTCGAACGGGCCGTTCCACGCCAGCCGCAAGTCGCTGTGGGCGGCAGAGGTTTCCGGACTGCGCAGGTCCTCGAAAATGACGTCCTGCCCGACGCGGCACCACTTGACCACGACGTCAAGCGAGTGCCCGCGAACAGGCTTGGTCTTTACACGATACGGGTGGGAGGAACCGGGCAGGCCAACCTTGAGGTTGGCGTTTTCCGGCCGGTCATAGTAGGCTTTGTCGTTCCAGTTTGTCGGCAGCAGTTGCTCCAAATGTGGCACACCGTAGTCGGTCAGAAACAGGTCGCCGCCGCGGGGCAGGATCAAGTGCAAATAGTCCACCCCGAACAACTGAACCGACCGGGCGCCGATGCCCAGTCGCTTAATTGTCGAACGAATATCTGCGGTTCTATACATCTCTCGCATCCCTCTAAAATAAAGAGGCTAAGCGGCGCAGCGCTGAAAGTCAAAAGGAATGAAAAAAGAGGCGGCTATGATAGTTCGCAAGACGGGCATCGCGCCGCAAAAATCATTATACACCGGCAGCAGGATGTTCACATCACGAGATAAGTGGGGCGTTTCGCAGATTCCTTTTCCTGCAATTCTTTTTTTGCAGTTGACGCGGATGGGGGTAGTAAGGCTGCCAAAACCGTGGTAGATTGGAAGTATTGGGACGATGCAGAAAAAGGACGGGCTGAAAAGACAGAAAGGAAGCAGAACCACAAGATTCTCGTGGGCATTTATGGACTATTGACCAATCTAATCTTGGGGGTTTTTCTTTCTGCAAGACAAACCTAATAATAGGGAGGCGGGTCATATAGGTGGAAGTGAGTTTTATATCCCCAAGGCAAGCAAGGGGATATCCGTGCAGTGGGAAAGCGTGTAATGGCCGTTTCGCATTCTTGGAGAACTCAACGGTCGGCGAAAGGCGGTCTCCACTGGATTGCCGTCTTTCTTGTCGCGCTTTTCGTATCCGCGTGCGCGTGGCTGGACGACTATCGTCTGGGCAATCGCGACTTCCGCAACGAGGATTATCCTTACGCCATCATCCGACTGGAGCGCTATCTGGAGCACTCGCCCAGTCCGGTCGCAAAACCGCAGAGCTACCTTGACCGGCGGAACGTCGAGCGCCGCGAGTTGGCTCTGATCAACCTCGCTCAAGCCTACCAGAAAATGAACATTCATCACGACGCCGAGCGGGTATTTTCCCAATATGAGCGGGAGTTTCCGCAAGGGCGTTTCATCGAGCTGGCGCGCCAGTCGCGGGAGAAAATCCGGCAAAGCCGCGAAGACCGGCGGAAATTGCTGGCCTCGGAAATCGCCGAAGCACAAAAAGAAGCCGAACGCATTCGCGGCGAACTGGCCGTTACGCCCAATAATGCCGATCTCCTTGTCGCCCTCGGCCATGCCTGCTGGAAGATGGGACAATACAAAACGGCCGGGGAATCCTATCTAAAGGCCATCGAAATCAATCCGAAGTTGCGGGAAAACCCCCTGCTGCTGGAGCGGCTCATTTTCGACATCAATGGGAACCTGATTCCAATCACCAATCCGGAGCAGCGGGTCGCCATGGAGAATGAGCGTCAGCCGCTGGTCATTGAGAACTTGCATGACTATACGTCGCGCGGCGTGGGCGATTTCTTCTCCTCCGCGCGCCGTTTTTATATGGTCACGGGCACGGTGAGAAACCGCTCGACACGGCCAATCCTTGGCGTCCAAGTCGAAGTCACCCTCTACGACGCCATGGAACAAATCCTGGAGGTGGGAACAGCATCCATCGGAACGCTGTATCCCCGCGAGTCGCGGCCCTTTGTCATCCGCTCAGGGCTCGACGCCGAGGCAATGGGCAATATTGCGCGCTACCGGTGTCAACCGCTTTATCAGCAGTAGTGCAATTTCTGCAAGGTATGCTGACGGTTGAATAGAACGCGGAAATCCGTAGCGAGATGGCTGACGGCCATCGTGACCGTGGCCGCGACGGTTCTGTCGCCGGCAAGGCCGTATCTATTGGCCGCCACGTCCACCACCGCTGTCGAGGTTCCTCCGCCTCTGGCGCTGCCCACCACAGGGACCGCCGGAGAGTGGCAGGCGCGGCTCAGCAGCAAGGTGCTGGAATGGCAGGGCGAAACCGACCTCGATTTTGGCTTCAGCATTGCCTACTTTCGCGATCCTGCCGGCGGCCGGCGAGTCGGCGGCCCGTTTAACGACGGGCGCGGCTTGCCGACTGATCCCGCGGCATGGATGACCCTCCCTTCGCAGTCGAATCTGGACTTGGGACTGCGGATTTTTCTCGACTCGATGAATGCCGACAACGGCTCGCTTCAGGCCGTCGTGGAAGCTTTGGAACAGCAAGGGACGGTCAAAATGCTGGCCGAGCCGTCGCTGGTGCTCAAGAAGGGGGCCGGCGAAGCGATTGTGCGCACCGGCTCGCGTATTCCCTATGCGGCGGGACAAATCGCCGGTGCGGGCGTGGCCGAGGTGACGGTCTTTCAAGACACCGGTGTGGCGTTGCGGGTTTCTTTTCTCGATGTGGCGAAGCTGAATGATTCCTATGCGCTGATGCGCGTGGTGGCCGATGTTACATCATTGGCGGGATTTGTGGCGGTATCATTGGATGAGAAGGGCGTGCCGCGCCGCGTGCCACAGGTCAATACGCGCTCCATTGAAAACACGGTGCTGGTGCGAAATCAGACCACGTTGATCGCCGGGGTGATCAAGGAAGATTCCGACAGCCGCAACCATCAAGGGCCGCCGATTCTGGCAGAAATCCCGATTATCAAACATATTTTCCGCAACTGGAGTTCGGTCACCAAAACCCACGAGATTCTTTTTCTTATCCACGTGGATTTGATCCCGCCGGGAACGGATTAGAGGCAAGGACCGCGAGTGAGAGGCCGAAAGCGAAGCAATTGACGTGGCAGGATTGGACGCAATGGTTTTCCGAAAGGCAATAATAGCGTTGGGTGCGGCAATGCTGACTGCGGCGGCTGCCGGCGGCGGCGGGGGAGCGTTCGCTGCTGCAGAAGGAACCTCTGCGACAGTGCAAGCAACAACAGCATCCCTCACCCCGTCCCCATCGTCCACTGCGTCCACCGCGTCCGCCCCATCCACTTCGCCCGCCCCATCGCGCAAATCCGAAATTCCTCTTCAGTTCTATCAGATTGCCATCGAGGCCATCATTGTCGAGGTCAATGAAAAATACTCCCGCGAGATCGGCATTCAGTGGACCTACGGGCGCGAGCGCGGCGACGATCGCGGCGGCGTGGATGTCAATGCGCCCATGGAGGTCAAAACAACAATTGTGCCGCGCATGAATATCATCCCGGGCGGCTTTCGGTTCGAGGAGATCAACCGTGCCGCCGGCGTGGGATTCAGCCTCACCGATCTGGACGTCGGCAACGGTATGATCGGAGCCCGTTTGCGCGCACTGCTCGAAGAAGGCCATGCGCAGATTCGGTCGCGGCCGATGGCCGTTACGCTCAACAAGCAAATGGTCAAGATCGAAACCGTGGACAAGGTGCCGTATCAGGATGTTCTCTTTTCGCCGGCCGGCACCGGTCAGATGGCCATTCAGTTCGAGCCGGTGGGCGTAAAGCTGCATGTCCTTCCGGATATCAAGTCGCTGGACGAGGAACTGATAGACCTCGATCTGGTCAAACTCGAGGTCAGCGCGGTCGGGCGCTTTATCACCATCGGCAACGTGCAGCGGCCGGTGTTTCTGAAGTCCGAGGCCAATACCAAAGTGGTGGTCCGGAACCACGACACGCTGATTATCGGAGGCTTCAAGATCGAGCATGACCGGACGGCGGGGCAGGGCGTGCCGTTCATCCGCCGCGTGCCGGTTCTGAAGTATTTATTCAGCAACGAGAACAAGGCCATCGAGCGTCGCGACATTTTGTTTTACATTACGCCCCACATCCTGCCGCCGGGCATTCAACCCACCTTGCCTCCAAAATTCGAGAACCGCCCTCTCATGGACGACGTGATGCTCATCCCGCCAATCGGGAGCCCGTGAGGTAACCCGCGCCTTTTCAGTGTGTTCAGAATGCGTTGACAGTTTGCCGCAGCGTGGAATCCATATTTTCTGAGCCAGAACAGCCGGATCGCGGACTGGCATTGGCAAGGCAAAACGCAAAGAAACCGGAGTACACAGTATGAGCGGCAAAAGAATCCCGTGGTTCGTTGAATTCATCTTTTTGGTTCTTTTTGGGGCCATAGGAATCCAGTTGATAGGCGCCGCAGAAACAAGACTGGTGCACAGGGTCGAAGAATTCCGGGACGCTGTGAGCACCGCAAAGCCCGGCGCGCGGATTCAGGTGGCTGCCGGCGAATATGCCGGAGGACATGCTTTCCAAAATCTTCGGGGCGAGCCCGGCCAGCCCATCGTAATCGAAGCGGCCGACCCGCAAAACCCACCCGTCTTCAAGGGTGCCGGCGGGGGGCTGCATCTGAGCGATCCGTGCTACGTCGAGTTGCGCAATCTGACATTCACCGGCGCGCGGACCAACGGCATTAACATAGACGACGGCGGGTCTTACGACACGCCAGCCCATCATATCGTATTGAGCGGCTTGCGCATTACCGACATTGGCAGCAATGGCAACCAAGACGGCATCAAACTGTCGGGGGTGGATGATTTCCGCGTCGAGGGCTGTGTGATCGAGCGCTGGGGCACGGGCGGCGGCTCGGCCATTGACATGGTCGGCTGTCATCGCGGAGTGATCGAACGCTGCACGATTCGGCACACGGGCGTGTTCAACAACTCGGGCGTTCAGGCCAAGGGCGGCTCGTCGGACATTGTTGTGCGAAGGAATACGTTCGAGAACGCCGGCGACCGCGCCGTCAATATTGGTGGCTCGACAGGTCGGAAGTTTTTCCGGCCGCCTCTTAAAGAGGACGGCGACAAGCGTGTCGCGCCCACCGGGTCCTATTCCGAGGCAAAGGACATTATGGTGGAGGGGAATGTGTTCATTGGCGGCGGCGCGCCGGTAGCGTTTGTCGGCTGCGACGGCGCAGTGGTCCGCTTCAACACCATCTATCGCCCGACACGCTGGGCTCTGCGGATTCTGCAGGAAACGCGTGAGCCGGATTTCGTGCCCTCGCGCAACGGCGAGTTCAGCGACAATCTGATTGTCTTTCGCTCCGACCAGTGGCGCGGGCCGGTCAACGTGGGAGAGGGCACGGCGCCCGAGACTTTTCGCTTCGCGCGCAATTTCTGGTATTGCGAAAACGACCCGTCGCGCAGTCGGCCGGTGCTTCCAACGAACGAAACCAACGGCCAGTATGGGCAGAACCCGCAGTTGCGAGATCCGGCTAAAGGCGATTTCGGCGTTGCGCCGCAAAGCCCCGCTGCACGCTGCGGTGCGCATGCTTATTCTTCGCGCTGACCGCAGCATATGGCTTGGGCGAGATGATTAGAGCAAAGAGGCCGAACCCGTTTCTTTCGCGTCAGAGGGAACGTTTTGTTCTTAGAGCCTATCCGAAAACGTGGCTTTGCCGTCTCAGCCAAGGTGCTTGGGCGGCACACCCAAGCCACGATCGCACGATTTTCGGATAGACTCTTAGAGTCTCTAAAAAAAGGAGGCTCCGAGCTAAAACGCGCTACGATGGACCGGCGCTGGAATTTGACTTCACAGCGAATCTCGCCCCGTTCGATAGGTTCAACTA
>JAOAGV010000054.1 GCA_026415575.1 Candidatus Sumerlaeia bacterium | reverse complement strand
GCTGGGCCTCGTGGCAGGCAATGCAGCCGATGCCTTTGGCCGCATGGCGCGATTGCGCCCATTGCCGGTTCCAGTCTACCGCGATGTGTTTGGTTTCGTGGCAGTCAATGCACTTGCGGCTGGCGGCGTCGGCATACGCCACCGCGGCCTTTTCGGGTTTGTGCCGTTCCTTTTCGATCAAGCCGACAATGACCACGGCCGCAATAAAGGCCACGGCAAACAATGCCACGATCAGTTTCTTGAACTGCAACGACATCGTTCCCGCCTGTTCGCTCATGACAAAGCCTCCCAAAGCAAGAATGAAAGGAAGAGAATAAATCCCCCTGCTCCAACAAACACTGCGGCCTCGCTGCGCGGCCGGCGGCGCTGCCACAGTCCCTCAATAAATGGCCAGAACACCAGCAAGGCGCCGGCCGCGATCATGCCGGCCATGCCGACCGACAGAGACGTCATCTTCAGCCAGCGAAACACCGGAAAGAAATACCATTCCGGTTTGATATGCAGCGGCGTTTCGTCGGGATTGGCCGGTTCGCCCAGCGGCGCCGGAAATACCATCGCCATGACCGTTAGCAGTGTCAGCAGGAACAAACCGACCATCAACTCGGTGGTGATATGGTCGGGGAAAAAGGCGAAATAGCGGTCGGGATCATAGCGCCGCTTGCCCGCGCGGTCTTCCTCGACCGTCAAGGGGGTTTGCTGCACCTCTGGCGGCGCATCCAGTTCCGTGATTCCGTGAATCCGAAGGAGAAAAATGTGCATACCGACCAAGGCCAGCATGATTGCCGGCAGGGCCCCCGCATGGAATACAAACAGGCGCGTCAGCGTCGTCGGATTGACCGTATCACCGCCTCGCAGAAGCCGGGCGATCCACGGCCCCACCAGCGGCGTTTGCTGGGCAATGTTGATGCCGACGGTCGCCGCCCAATAGGACAACTGGTCATACACCAATGCATAGCCGGTGAATCCCAGTCCGAAGGTCGTAAAGAGCAATCCGGTGCCGACGACCCAATTGAGTTCGCGCGGCTTGCGGTAGGCCCCCGTGAAAAACACCCGCATCATGTGAAGGATCACCGCCACGACCATCAGATTTGCCCCCCAGTGGTGGATCGAGCGAATCCACCAGCCGAACGGCAACTCCTCGTTGATCTTCCGCACCGATTCCCATGCATGGGTGGGCGAGGGTACATAATAAAACGTAAGCAAAATACCGGTGACGACCTGAATCAGAAACAGGATCAGCGGCGTGCCGCCCAAACAATACCACCAGTTTTTCATGTGGTTGGGAATCGGCTCGCGCGACAACTCCTCAAAGATTTCAAGGTTGACGGGAATGCGCTCGCGCAAAAAGCGCAGCCATTTGGGCACGCGGGGGCGGGGAGCGTCCATCCTCAGACCTCCTTGACGGGCACTTCGACAAATACATTGTCGCCTTCGATGCGAATGGCAAACGCCGGCAGGGGCGCCGGCGGCGGACCGGCAATCACCTTGCCGGCCGTGTCAAACCGTCCCATGTGGCACGGGCACAGGAAGTTCTTCTCCGTCGGGTCCCATTGCACATGGCATCCGAGATGGGTGCAAATCGAGGAGAAGGCGCGAATCTCGCGCTCCGAAACGCGCACGGCGATCAGATCATTGCCAAGGATTTTTTTGTATAAGCGGCTGGCGCCGACAGGCAGATTGTCCAACTTTTCCAACAGCACCTCGCGTGCGCGCTGCTGGGATTGCGGAATGAGAAAGCGAAATACATATGCCGCCCCAACACCCAAGCCGGGAAGGATCGTTACCGCCATCGCCACATTGGCCAGAAACTCTCGACGAGTTGAATCGCCCACGGACATGGAAAACGCCTCCTCTGGTTTGCGCTATAGAGGATTGGGAATGCATCCTATCCAATAATTCGGACTCATCTGACCCATTGGCCCCCGCGGAATATGCCTGCCTACACGCTGCCCGCCATTCGATGGGGCACCTCGCCGCGATTGGTTTCGCACAACGCTCCGCGAATGCCGATCTTGGTCAGAATAAACGGAATTTGCCGTCTTGCGTCGGCAAGCGCCAGTCTGACCAACTGCACCAATCCAAAGCAGCAAGGAACTTCCATAAACGCTACTTCGACAGAGCGGATGTCGTTGTGCTGGAAAATCTGCGCCAGTTTCTCGCGATAGAACTGCGCATCGTCCAGCTTCGGACAGCCGATCAAGAGAACTTTGTTCGCCAGTAGCCGCCGGTGAAAGTCTGCATACGCAAACGGCACGCAGTCGGCGGCTATCAACAGGTCAGCGCCATTGAAATACGGCGCTTGAACGGGAACCAGTCGAATCTGGACAGGCCAGTTGACCAGCTCCGAAACCGGCTCGTATGGCTCGCTTGTTGCCTGAGACTCCGCGCTTTTGGCGGACTCCCGACGCCGCTCCCGCAGCATTTGCGAAAATGTTCCAGGACATACATGGCCCGCCGCGCCTGCCTTCGCAGGCCCCTCAACACGTGGCGCAAACTTCGGTGTGCCGTCTGTCGTTGCTGCTTCGGCCGGTTTTTGCTCTTTCAGGTGGAATTCCACCGCTTTGGGGTCAAACGCCTCGGCCTCGCGCTCCTCAATCGTGATCGCCCCTTGCGGACATTCGCCGATACACGCCCCCAAGCCTGTCACAATACACCTCGCTGACCAGTTTCGCCTTGCCGCCAATGATCTGAATAGCACCTTCGACACAGGCGTTGGCGCACAAGCCGCAGCCGTCGCATTTCGCTTCATCAATGCGAATGATCTTGCGCAACTGTTTCATGGTTTGTCGAACCTCCACTGATAACTTGCGAGAGCTTTGTAGATTGCAAATGTCGGCGGACTTGCTCGCCGACGTCCACCAGCAGACTGCCAAGGCAACAACGGGCGACCCCGCCCTCGCAAATGGGACGCCCCAGCAGGCAAGTCGTGATGGTCAACGGCCCTTCGATTGCCTCGTAGATGTCCAACAGAGTGATGGAGTCCGGATCGCGGGCCGGAACAAAACCACCTTTCGGCCCCCGCGATGACTTGACCAGCCCGCAGCGGGCAAGGCGCTGGAGAACCTTGGCAAGGTGCGCTTCGGAGGCCCGGATAATGCCGGCAACTTCACGCGCAGTAACGGGCCGATTGCTGTTTGAGGACATAACAATCAAGGAATGGATGGCGAGGGAGGCGGCTTCTGAGACTTTGAAAATATTGGACATAAGGTGTTTCTCCTAAACAAGCAAACAGGAACCTAAATACCAAATTATATTTCCCAGTCAAGGCTTTTTTTCATCCCATCGGCATTTTTTTTCTTCACCCAAAACGCGGCCTCACGCAAAGGCGCCAACCCCCAACGTAGTTTTGACCGATTGTGAGCCATTCAATTCTGCGGCTTCCAATGGGTGACCGTGCGTCCCCGCGTTTAAAATGCTGCTCTTTAGCGCCTTGGCGTCTCTGAGTGAGGTCTTGGTTAGAAATTGTCGGTGATGCTTTCCACGAAAGAATTTACTTGCATGATGAATGGGGCGGATTCCAAATAGAGCGCTGTTTTAGGATGTTTCTCAGATAGCAGTTTTGGCAAAAACCAATTCCATCGAAGGGAGAGAATCATATACAGCAATGGTAAGGACAGCAATACTGGGTGCTACCGGGGCCGTCGGGCAGGAAATGATCAAGGTGGTTGAGGAGCGGAACTTTCCGGTATCCTCGATGCGGCTGTTGGCTTCGCCAAGGTCGCAGGGCCGGAAGCTGCCGTTTCGCGGCCGTTTGATCGAAGTGCAACCGGTCGGTGAAGATTCGTTCAAGGACATAGACTTGGTGCTCTCGTCCGCCGGCGCCAGTGTCTCGAAGCAATGGCTGCCCAAGGCCGTGGCGGCCGGCGCCACATGCGTGGACAACACCAGTGCGTTCCGCATGGAACCGCACATTCCGCTGGTCGTGCCCGAAGTCAATCCGCATGCGCTGGAAAATCATCCGGGCATTATCAGCAACCCCAACTGCTCGACCATTCAGATGGTGGTGGCGCTCAACCCCATCCAGAAGGAAGTCGGGATCAAGCGTTTGGTGATTTCGACCTATCAGGCGGTTTCCGGCAAGAGCGGCAAGGCCATTCTGGAGCTGCTCAAGCAGGTCAAGCAAATCCAGAACGGCGAGGCCGACGCGATTGTGCCGTCGGAGTTTCCCTATCAAATCGCCTATAACTGCCTGCCGCATATTGATGTGTTTCTCGAAAACGGCTATACGCGCGAAGAAATGAAGATGGTCAACGAAACGCGGAAGATTTACGGCGATCCTTCGATTGCCATTACGGCAACGACCGTGCGCGTGCCGGTCATTCGCGGCCACAGCGAGTCCATCAACGTCGAAACCCGCAAGCCGATCACCATCGAACGCATCCGCGAATTGCTCTCGAACGCTCCGGGCGTTGCTCTTGTGGACGACGTGTCGCGCAATGAGTATCCGATGCCGATTTATGCGGCCGGACGCGACCTGACCTACGTCGGGCGGATCCGCAAAGACGAGTCCATCGAAAACGGCTTCAATATCTGGGTCGTCAGCGACAATTTGCGCAAAGGGGCGGCGCTGAACGCGGTTCAGATCGCCGAGGTTTTGTTGCAGAAGAACTGGCTCAAAGCCCGGGCGTGCTGAACCCTGCGGCGCGCTCCCCTGAGATCCGGCCCATTTTCAGGGGGACACCATGGTCAGTGCACGAGCGCCTCAATCTTCCAGACGGCGCGGTTTCTCGCTGATGGAAGTGCTGCTGGGAATTGTAGTCCTCGCGTTTGCGCTGTACGGCGCACTGGACTTGCTGGCGGTCAGTCAAAAGACATCGGTGCGTGCGCACCGGCGAACCGTCGCCCTCGAGCTGGCACGCGCAAAGATGGCGGAAATACAGGCCGCTGGATATCAAGCAGTCGCGGCACTGGGGCCGGCCTCGCCCGAAGGCGCCGCGGCTTTTTCCTTCATGTATCCGGCGAAACCCGCCGACTTTGCGCCCCCTTACGACGCCAAAACCTATCAGTGGCAGGCAAGGTTTGCGCGCAATTCCGAGAATCCGGACGTCTTCGAGATAGAGGTGCGCGTAACGTGGGATGAGGCTGCAGGAGCGCCGGAGACAGGGCGTTCCCAGAATTCCGTGGCTCTTGCCGGATTGCTGGTCAAAAAACCGTGAAGCGGGCAGGAGAGGCGGCGGGATTAGTCGCGGCAGTTGCGAACAACTCAGGGAGCGAGTTCGATGCGAAAAGGGTGCAGGTACGGGAAGCGGCGCGCGGCCGCGGTCACGCTCCTCGAAGTGCTGGTGGCCGTGGCGGCCGGAGCCGTGGTGCTGGCGATTGCGTTGGGCATTTTGGTCACCACCAATCAGGCGGCCAACCGCTCGCTGGCGCATGAGTCGGTTTTGCAGCAGTCCCAGCTGGCCATGAAGGAAATCCGTGCAGTGGTCGAGGCGGTGGTCTGGCCGGAAGACCTTGCCACGACTATGGCGGCCAGTTCGCTGCGGTTTGCCAAAGACGAACTGATCGTGCTCTCGTCTCACCGTCCCACCACGGGCGGTTTGTTTTGTCTGTATCGCTTCAGCAATAAAACGGAGAAAACGGGCGGAAGAGGGGAAAAGGTGCGGGCGGTTGCCGGGTATGAGCGAATCGAGCCGCAAACCCGCCGGATGGCCTCACCATTTCAGGAGTTCGGCAAGGAATTTAACGTGTCGCTTTCGTTTCGGTATGCAACCGAAATCGGGCCGGGATTGCAGCCGGTCTGGCAAGACAGTCTGGCGGATGGACAGAGACCGCGGCTGATCTGGATCGATCTGCTTGTTCGCAACGAGGATGTTCGCGACCAACGCGGCCAGCCGGAGGAAGTCCGCCTGACCACGGCCATCTCGTTATAGGCAACGGATGTCGCCCGCAGCCTCGGATTGGGGGAGCAAAACATGAAATACAAGAAGCGGTCGCAGGGATATGTCTTTCTGGCCGTCCTCGGCGTTATGGCCGTTGCGCTCCTTCTGACGTTTGCCGTCAGCGGCGCGACGCAATTCAGCTATCAGAGGACGGCTGCAGCGTGGGTGAACATGCAGGAGCAAGTGATGGCGCGCTCGGCCGCCGACTATGCCCTGCTCCTTCTGGCACAGAAAAAGATGGCCGCCGACGGCAAACCCCAGCCCTTCCGGTTTGTCTGCGACCGGCAAACCAGCCTAACGCTGGGCGGCACGGTGGCGGTCACACCGGCCGCGGCCAATCAACCGGCGTATAAGTTTGCTTCTTTGGCCTACCGCCCCGGCGACGCGATCCTTCACGTTGTCTCGGACGAGATGCTGAAACGCTGGGGCCGCGGCGAGCGATACTGGCTGTGCAACCTGCAAGGGGCGCGAAGCCGCTTGATTGATGTGACGGCTGCCTATAAAGGCGGAATGTAAAGGCCGTCCGATTTCGATTACCCATGGCGCAGGCGAAGGGACCGAGTCCGATGAGCGAGCCGATGAAAACGAGCGGGCCGCGACTGGCCCTGCTTTTCCGCCAAGCCGGTTTGCTTGCCGAAAGCGACTGGCAAAAGCGGTTCGCTGCCAAGTCGGCGCAGAGCAAAAGCCTCAAGGAAATTCTCCTGCAGGATGTCAGCTGGCAAACGTTCGCCGACCTCGCCATGCTCGAAATCCGCCTGCCTTCACGCAAGAGCCGCGCCGAGGCCGCTCTGCCGGCGGCGCTCACTCAGGCCCTTCAGATCAGCCGCGGCGAAATGTTTGCCATGCTTCAAAAACACCAACCCGACATCCGCAAACTCTGCGATGCTCTCCAAGATGCCAACGAGGCGCTTCGTCCCACAATCGAGGAATTGCTGAAAACCGATTCTTCTCCGGCCGATCTCTATCGCCAGTTGCTCGACCGGGAGATTTTGACGTCCGACTTGTTGTCGCGGGTGGTGGAAAAAGGCTCGCATCCGCTGGCGCGCCGCAACCGCGAAATTCTGGCCCTTGAAATCCTCGCCCTCAACCATCTCATCCCGACAGCCCTGCGCGACGAGCTCCTGCCACAGATTGAAAAACCCGTTTTCTCGCTGGCCCTTGAACTGGCCGATCGCAAGGCCGTGACCTCGGCCCAGATTGCCCAAGCAGCCGAAAACGGCATGAACCTTCCGACGGTGGACTTGGGCGAAGTCAAGCCCGACCCTGCGATGCGTGACTTCTGCCCGATCGAGTTTGTCCGGCGCGAACTGACATTGCCCATGGACGGCGATCGCATCGTTCGACTGGCGATTGCCGACCCGCTCAATCTTTCCATCGCCGATTCGCTCTCGATTCTGACGGGGCGCATGATTTTGCTCTGCTACGCGCCGCCGGCCGACATTATTTCGGCGATCAACCGCGTATATGTGGAGGCTCCTGCCGTGTCCGACGTGGAACGGATTGCCCCGCAACCGGCCGCACCGGCCGTGTCTGCGCCGCCGGGGGCGCCGGAGAAGACTGAAGCCCCCGCCCCGCCCGCCCCTGCCGCGGCACCGCCGCCGGCGGAACCCAAAACCCCGGCCCCCAAGCCGGCGGTTGCGGTCACTCGCATTGTGGACAGCATGTCCACCGTGGAGTTGGTCTCTTCGATCATCGAAAGCGCGGTGGCCACGCGTGCAACCGACATCCATCTGGAGCCGCAGGCCCAAGGGTCGCTTCGCGTGCGGTTCCGCATTGACGGCACACTCCACAGCGTGATGAACGTGCCGGCGCATCTGGCGCTGCCGGTCATCTCGCGCGTCAAAGTGCTGGCCAATATGAATGTTACCGAGCGCCGCCGCCCCCAAGACGGCCATTTTTCGCTGGAACTGGAAAGCCGGGCATTTGATTTCCGCGTTTCCGCCATGCCGTCTCATCTCGGCGAAAAACTGGTCCTGCGCGTGCTTGAGCAGGCTACGGTGCTTAAAGGACTGGGTGACCTTGGGCTCAGCGAGGACCAGCAAAAACAACTATCCCGGCTGATTTCCCGCCCTTACGGCTTGCTGCTGGTCACCGGACCGACGGGTAGTGGAAAAACCACCACGCTCTATTCGGCACTCAGTACGGTCAACCGGCCCGACATCAACATCATCACCATCGAGGACCCGGTCGAGTCCCAGCTTGAAGGAATCACGCAGGTGCAGGTGGACTATGCCATCGAGATGGACTTTGCCAGTGGCCTGCGCGCGGCGTTGCGACAAGACCCCGACATCATCATGGTGGGCGAAATTCGCGACCACGACACGGCCCGGATTGCCATCCGGGCCGCCCTCACCGGCCACATGGTCTTTTCGACCCTGCATACCAACTACGCCGTTGGCGCCGTGACGGCCCTCCACCACATGGGCATTCAGCCGTATTTGACGGCCAGCGCCATGGCTGGGGCGGTGGCGCAGCGGCTGGTCAAGAAAATATGCCCCGAATGCCGCCAGCCGATTCGGATCACCAAGTCGCTGATCAAAGATTTGGGACTGGACGAGAACACCAAACGAAAAATGTATCGCGGAAAGGGCTGCTCGAATTGCTTGAACACGGGGTATTCCGGCCGTGTAGGTGTGTTCGAGATTTTCCGTGTAAATGACCCGATTCGGTATTTGATCATGGATCTGGCGCCGGAGGCACGTCTGATGGAGGCGGCGCGCGAGGATGGATTTGTCAGCCTGCGCGACCACGCCCTCGAAAAAGTCTTCGAGGGGATCACGTCGCCCGACGAGGTGTTGCGCACCGTATTCCTGAGCGATTGAGCCGAAAGGAAAACGATAACCGGCAGGCATCCCGCCTGCCCCAGCACGGAGGACAAGCATGTCGCCGCAGAAGAAAAAAGAGAAAGAGGAACGGCCCGGCGAAGCCAGCCGGCTGCGCGATGAAATCATCAGCCGGTTGCGCGAGGCCGAGTCGCCGGTTACTCCGTCAGCACCTGCCGCCAAGGAAGGCGGAAGTGGAGCACCGGCCGGCGAGGACAGCGTGTTCAAACGCGAAATCCGCCTGCTCGGACCCAGCGTCCGCGACATGGCGGTGTTTTGCCGCCAGCTGGTCATGCTGCTCGATGCCGGCATCCCGCTCCTGCGCAGTCTCAAAATCCTGAGCGTGCGCACCCAGCACCCGCGCCTGAAAAACGTTGTGCGGCAGGTGGCCGACCAGGTCGAGCAGGGCAACCGGTTCAGCGCGGCGCTGGCCATGCATCCGCGCGTGTTCTCGCCGCTGTTTGTCAACGTGGCCAAAACGGGCGAGGCCGGCGGCATCCTTGAAGGGTCGCTCAAGCGCCTGGCCGAGGTGCTTGAGACCAAGGCCTCGATCCGGCGCCGCATCCTGGCCGCCTGCGCCTACCCGATAGCAGCCGTGCTGGTGGCTATTGTCATCCTGACGGTTGTCATGACAGTCGCCATTCCGAAGTTTGTGAAAGTCTATGAAGAAAACAATATCGAGTTGCCGGGCGCGACAAAACTGGTCATCGGGTTGTCCAACTTTATCTGCAACCAATACGGCCTGCTGATCGTGGTCATCGCAGCGGCGGTTGTGGGGTGGGTGTTCTTCCGCCGCACGCCGACAGGCAAGCGGTTTGCCGACTGGTGCAAGTTGCGCCTGCCGCTGCTGCGGAACGTCAACCAGCGCATTGCCATTGCGCGCACCACGCGCACGCTCGGCAGCCTCGTGACGGCGGGTATTCCCCTGCTTGAAGCGCTGCGCATTACGGTCGAGAGCTCCGAAAACGACTTTGTGGCCGATGCCTGTCGCCGCGTCCATGACACGGTCGAAAAGGGCGGGAAACTGGAAGACCAGTTGCGGCGCGAGTCCATGGTCTTTCCGCCGATTGTCACCGACATGATTGCCATCGGCGACGAGGCCGGATCGCTCGATGTCATGCTCAACAAACTGGCTGAAACGTACGATGAAGAAGTGGACTCGACACTGCGCGGCCTAACGGCGGTCATCGAACCGGCGCTGATTGTCTGCCTCGGCTTTGTGGTTGTGTTCATTGCGTTGGCCCTTCTTCTGCCTTACTTCAATCTAGCCAAGAGCATGGCGGGGGAATAGGCTCGGACTACAAACTTCAGTTTGCCGCAAGTCGTTCACACTTGAGTGTGTCGTTGCTTTTACGATAAGAACAGTTCCCGCTTTGGCGGTTCTCTTTTTCCCCCAACGCGGGAACCAAGTTTTAAGGAGCAGTGGCGGCGCCATCCATTGCCGCCCCGCCGCAGGCCGGACTTTTCATGTTGACCCAAAGCGACCAAGAAGCCCTCGAAGAGCAAACGCTGGCCCCCTATGCGATGAAAAGCCGCATGACGCGCGGCCGCGAGCATCCTATTGTTGCCGACGGCATCCGCACGGATTTTCAGCGCGACCGCGACCGCATCATTCATTGTGCCGCATTTCGCAAACTCGAATACAAGTCGCAGGTCTATTTCATCCACGAGGGCGACTATTACCGCACACGCCTGACCCACACGCTCGAAGTTGCCCAGATCGGCCGCTCGCTCGCCCGCAATCTGCGCCTCAACGTGGATTTGGCCGAAGCCATCGCGCTGGCCCATGATCTCGGCCATACGCCCTTCGGCCACTCCGGCGAACGGGCCTTGCGCCGCCTGATGGCCGACCATGGCGGGTTTGAGCACAACGCCCAAGGGCTCCGCGTGGTGGAACGACTCGAACGCCGCTACCCGGAATTCCCCGGCCTCAATCTCACTTGGGAAGTGCGCGAGGGGATCATCAAGCACACGACCTGTTACGACCATCCCGCAGTCAATCGGTTCGATCCCGACCTGTCGCCGACGCTGGAGTCGCAGATTATCGAAGTCGCCGACGAAATCGCATTCAACAGCCACGATATTGACGATGCACTGGCGATGGGACTGATTGAGGCCGAAGACCTGCGCGAAGTGCCTTGGCTCTGGGAACTCTGGGAACGGGCGCGTGCAGCCTGTCCCGACGCGCGCGGTAGCGACTCCATCAAATACCGCGCCCTCGGACAACTCATTGAAATGCAGATGCTGGATGTGCTGAAGGCAACCGAGGCTAACCTCGAACAGGCCGGCATCCGCTCGATCGAAGACGTGCGGGCGGCGCGCCGGCGCCTCGTGACGTTTAGCCCCGGCGTGGCCGCCAACAGCGCCGTGCTCCGCGATTTCCTCATGCGCCGCGTCTATCGCCACCCGCGCGTGGTGCGCATGATAACCAAAGCCGAGGAATTCGTCGAACGTCTGTTCAACCTGTATTGCCGCGTGCCCGAGCAGTTGCCCCTTGATTGTCAGGCGCAAATTGAAACTGACGGTGTGCACCGCGTCATTGCCGATTACATCTCCGGCATGACGGATCGCTTCCTGCTTGAAGACTTCGCGCGCGCCTTCGAGCCTACCCTGTACTTGCGCGGATAACCCGACGAGGCTGCCGACGATGACCGTGGAAGTATTCCCCGCCCATGCCGCCGACCGCGATGAGGTTGTGCGGCTGTTTGCCGAATATCCGTTGAAGACATGGCAGAAACGGGTGCAGGGGATTGACCCGCACCGCCTGTCGCAGTTGTTGTGGGATCAGGCCGAGCCGTTGCTGGAAAAACCGGGTGCCGGTTCATGGATTGCCTGGCGCGACCGTCCGCATACGGCGTTGGGGTTCGCGCAGATGGGGCCTCACCCGTGGCACAGCGAAGTGTTTGGCCGCCGCATGGGCCGCCTGCTCCATTTTGTGAATTACCTCGAACCCGAGGCGGCGGGGCCGGTGCTGTTGGACGCGGTATTGGAAAAAGCGCGCGCCACGGGGATCGAGCACCTTGCCGCCCGCGTGGACGGCCAGGACTGGGCCAATGTGCATTTATTGGAGTCGCGGGGGTTTCGCTGCGTGGACCTGTCGCTGAAACTGGCCCGGCGGCTGGACAACCTGCCGTCGTCGCCGCCCTTGCCAGCCAACCTTGAGATTCGGCCCTACGAGCCGGCCGATCTGGACGCCCTTCAGCAGATTGCTGCGCGGTCACATACACACAACCATTTTTACAACGATCCGAGTCTGTCGCGCGACCGTGCGGCGGCGCTGTTTCAGGAATGGCTGGCCCGCTGTGCGCGCGGTCTGGCCGCCTTCGTGCTGGTAGCTGTCGAGGGCGGGGGCCGGGTGGTCGGATTTGTGACGGCGCTGGAAAACAAAACTCTGGCGCGGGTGGTCGGTGTGGCGATCGGCATTATTGATTATATCGTGGTGGACCGGTCGGCGTCGGGGCGCGGTATCGGCCGTGCACTTCTGGATGCGGCGCTGCGGCGTCTGGCGCGCGACAACACGTGGGTCGAGCTGCGGACCAGCCAAGACAACTATCGGGCGGCGGCTTTTTACAGCGCGGCGGGTTTCAGCCTCGTCGGCTCCGACTTCGTGCTCCATCGCTGGGAGACAAAAACCGGCAAATGAAAATAAGTGTTGATGTTCGATGGAGAGTCTGGTCTTCTCCTCTTCAGCAGGGAGAAAAGGAGCGTAGGAAATCATGGACCTTTCACTGGGACTTCTCAGCTTTCCGGGCGGCACCGAATGGTTCATCATTCTGATTGTCGTGATTCTGATCTTCGGTCCGAAGAACTTGCCGAAATTGGGCAACGCCATGGGGCGGTTCATCAGCAATCTGAAGGCCGGTCAGCGCGGCGAATTGGAAGATGACGACGAGGACGAAAAAGAGCCGCCTGTGCGGTCCAAGCCGCGTGTCGAAGGGAAGAAAGAAGCGTAATAGTCGCTTGGGATCCCCGCCTTCCGTTTCGTTGCAGGCTCAATACTCGGGCAGCGGAATGAGTGTGCCGTCGGCCCGTTGCAGCGCTACAGGTTTGAGCGAAGGATGGCGGAATTTTAGATACAGGTAGTCGCCGCGCAACGGGTCTGACAGAAAGTCGTCGGGGGCGACGGAAAATTCGAGCCGATAGTCGGCCCCTCGCGGGTCCAACCGGGCCGTGCCCAATGTCAGCATACTATTGATTCCGAACCGCACCGGCCGCGCCGCAATCTGCTCCTGACCGCCCCGGCGCTGGATAATTAACGCTGCCTTTCCCGGCGGAAGCACCTTCCGCTCCACCAGCACAAACCAGCACGTCGGGCTGACCCGCGCACGAAATACGCGGGGCCGGTCCTGTTGCGTGTGAGGAATGTTCTGGTGAAACACGTTCTCCATAAAGCATTCCGGCTCCGGGTTGTAGAGCGCGGGCACGAGGCTGAAAACGGTTCTTATGCCGACGTAGGCCTTGTTCTCCAGCGTCCAGCAGAAGTTCTCCGCGTGCCGCTGCCGCGCCACAAAGGGCCATGTGATCCAGAGACACGCAGCAACATAGACACCCAACGCCGCCCGGACTGCATGTGGTTTCGGAATCTCGAACGGCACGAAAAGAAATGCCGGATACACAAACGCCAGATAGCGCAGTCCCACCATGTGGCTGTTCAGATTGGCCGTGGCCATGCAGACGGCAGCCAGAGGCAGCGACAGGAGGAAACGCACGACCAAGACGCGGCGGGCCTGTGGGGAGAAAAAGCCCAGCAGCGCCCACGGATAGAACCAGACCAGCCCGAAAAACGGGTCCCAATAAAAACGCAGCGTGCGTTCGAGGCCAAACAATTCCGGCACGCAATTATCATAGCGCAGCAAGACCGATGGCGTTCCATAATGATATAGATTGTATCCGGCAAGCACCAGCGCCGGAGCGGCCGCCGCGGCTATCGCCGCAACATAGCGCCACGCGCCCTGCTTGAACTCGACCGTCTCCCGATTCTCCCGCCAGTAGCGATACCCTTTGGCCAGAAGCAACCCCCCCCAAATGCCCGCGATCGGATTGTGGCCCGCAGCCAGACCCAGTGCCAGACCCGCCGGGATCAGGCGGTCCTTTTCCAGCCAAAAAAAGAACAAGCACAGCAGAAAGAACACCGCCGCTTCCCCGTGCGCCCAATACGAGTAAATCAGCAGCGGCGTAAAAAAGATAACAATGAACGCTACAACGGGCAACGCCCAACGCTGCCAGCGTTCTGCGCCTTCGCTCAAACGCGACTGCCAAAATCGTCCGAGCAGATAGCCACTCACCAACAGCGCCCAGAGCCCAAACACGGAGTAGCAATGAAACGGCCCGCGCCCGGGGGCGATCCAGCCGCACAGCCAATAGAACGGCGTGACCAGCGCAGGAACGACAAACGAATGAACGCAGCGCTCGCGCCCGTCGCGCCCGCGAATCAATGGCTCCTTGTGCGGTTCGAGCACCACGCGCGGCCACGGACTGTCGGGGTGACGAAAGACTTCGGTTTCGGCAGGTGTGATGACAAGGTTGCGCTCCCGCGCAAGGCTTCGCGTCATGACAAAATACTCGGCGCCGTCGCCGGCCTGTCGCGGCGGGACGCCCATACGCTTGGCCAGAGCCAGTAGGAGGAAAATCAGCAAGAGCAAGAAGGGACGGCGCGCCCAGATGTAGACGATCTCGCGCCACGTGGCACGCAATCCGCGCCGGCACTGTATCAGGAACGACACACGCATCGTTGTGCTGCCTGTCCTGCGGACATCTCCGCCGATTTTCATTTTGCTCCTCTGCAAATGTAAAGAGAAGTTTCATGCTGCCAGAGCCATCGTGTGCCTCTCCAGAAATCGGGAGAAGGTTCGCGCGAGTGCAAGCAAAACCGCCGCTTGATGCCGGAAAAATCTCCTCAAGGCCTTTGGAGTGCGGCAGCCATGCTGCCGCTTTTCTTAAAGCGTCCCTCGTCAGACAAGGCGTCGGTGCTGCGGAAAGAACGCAGGCTTGGCGGGTTTGAATTTGGCGCAAGAGAAAGCGGCAGCGTGGCTGCCGCACTCCAAAACGGACGCGAATATGTGTATAATGACAAGAGCGCTGCCTCAGGCCTTTTTTTTCGCCCGACAAGCCAAAACAAAGATACAGCATGATCGAATGACTTTTCGCCGATTTCGGGAGAAGCCCCCGAGCAGCCGAGCAGCCCGGCCGTAAAAGTAGCGATTGACAAAACCTGCGATGCTTCGCGCAATCCTGCAAACAAGCGGCAGCTGCCTTGGCGAATATACCCCGAAGGCAACCGCCGTTTCTGAGCCCAACCCTGCTTGCTCCGGAGACCTTCCCATGGCCTCACGCCGCGCCAGAAGCGACGTATTCCCCACGGTTGCGCAATGGCAGAAACTTCTCCGCGCCCGTCCGGCCTCTCTCAATTCCTCGCTGGCCGAAATTTACGGGCGGCGCTCGCCAATGATTGCCGAACGCGTTGCCAAACTCTCTGCCATGCTTGAAGACTTTGCCGGCGCCTTCGGCGCCGACCGCTCTGTTGTGATTGCCCGCGCACCCGGCCGCGTCAATCTCATGGGCCGCCATATTGACCACCGCGGCGGCTACTGCAATCTGGTGGCCATTCCCAACGACGTATGGGTGGTGGCCTCGGCGCGGACCGACGGCCGGATTTTGCTGCGCAATCTCGACGCCGAGTTCCCGCCTTGCGACATCGGTCCGGCGGACCTCGAATCGGCCTCGCGCGGCGGTTCATGGCACGATTTCGTGGAGTCGGAGACTGTCGGCACGTGGCTCAAGGCCACGCGCGGGGCATGGGGCAACTACCCTCTCGGTGCGTGGCTCCGGTTGCGCCGCGAATTCGGTGCGGCGGTACCCGCCGGCTTCAGCGGCGTGTTTTGGGGCGATGTGCCGCGCTCGGTGGGGCTGAGCTCCTCATCCTCCCTGTTTGTCGCTACGGCCATGGCCCTCCTGCGGTTGGGGGACATCGAAATCGAGCGGACACGGTTTGTGGACCTGTGCGGGCAGGGCGAGTGGTTTGTCGGCACGCGCGGCGGAGCGGGCGATCATGCCGCGATGATTTACGGCCGGCGCACGATGGTTTCGCAGATCGGTTTCTTTCCGATCCATCTGGCCGATCAAGCACCGCTGTCGGACGATATCGAAATCATCCTGTGCAACTCCGGCCAGAAGGCGCAGAAATCCAAAGGGGCCCGCGACCGGTTCAACGCCCGCGTGGCCGCCTACGAAATCGGGCTGGCCGTTCTCAAGCAACGCTGGCCCCGGCTGACCGCCCGGGTCGAGCATTTGCGCGACATCAATCCCGAATTCCTCGGCGTCGGCGTTGAGCGAATTTATCAGGCTCTGAAAACCATTCCCCTCTGGATGACCCGCAAGGAAGTGTCCTGCACACTGCCCGAACAGATCGAAGAAATCGAGACGTGGTTTTCCACGCACGGCGACTGCGACGGTGGCTACCCTTTGCGCGCCGTGCTTCTGTTCGGCATCGCCGAGTGTGAGCGCGCACGGCAGGCGCTTCACGCCATCGGCAGCGGCCACCGCGAGCGAATCCGGCGGCTGTTTCGCGTGTCCCACGACGGCGACCGCGTCAGCCGACCCGGCCCCGCCGGCCGTCGTGTTCCTTGGGCCGCCGAATACGACGATGACTATTTCGACCGATTGATCCGCCATGCCCAAAGCAGCCATCCCGACGAACGCGAGCAGGCCGCCCTCTACAACCAACCCGGAGCGTACGGCTGTTCGACGCCTGAGATAGATGAAATGGTGGACATCGCCATGGAGACCGAGGGGGTGATCGGCGCGCAATTGGTCGGCGCCGGATTGGGCGGCTCGATTGTGGCCCTTGCCGAAAAGGGCGCGGCCGACCGCCTGCGCGACAGTCTCGAACGCGGCTATTATGCCCCGCGCCGAATTCCTCCGGCGGTTCATGTGTTTCAGCCGGCCGAGGGGGTGGGGTGTTTGAAGTTTGAGGGATGAAGGATGAGGGATGAAGTTCGAGGGGTGGGGGAGAAGGAAGGATCCGGGATGAAAAGGGTGTTTTGGTCGGCAATTTTCACAACCCGATTAGAAACAAATCGGAAATCTTTGTCGTGGCCTGTGTTGGCCGACCAGAGGATGATGTTGCGAAGGTTGCAGACTGTGGAGGGTCCACGATCGCCGCTCGGATGTTGAACAGAAGTTCGGTCATTTTCAAAAAGTTCTGCAACGGGCAATCTGAACGCTACGGTGACCAAAATGGTGTGCTTGCGGCCGGGAAGTTGTTCTGGGAAATGTGGCTCAGGGGGATGAAACAAGAGTTTCGAGGAGACGGTTGCGGCGGGCAAGGCGTTCCGGATGCGGATGGACGCTGTCGCCGGTGGAGTGTTCCGGAATTTGATAAATGCCTTCGTGGGGGCCGATAAAAGCGGTCGAGTGCATCAATTCAGCCAGTTCGCCCAGCAATCGCAGGGTTCCATCCTCTCCGACCGGAATGGCACAGCGGTCGGTTGCCCGCGCGATCAACCGACCGGTCCATGCATGACGGGCGTTGTCGGCCGCTGCAAAAGCGGGGTGACTGCGGTTGGCCCTGTCGTCCGCACATGGGTCTTCCACATAAACCGGCGGGAGAATGGCCAGCGTCGCGCCAAATGAGCGAAAACGTCCCAGCCCGATTCCCGAAGGCGGAACGGCGGCGTGGGCGATGAACGCCGAAGGGCGCAGTCCGCCGGTGCCGTCGCGCAGCACGGTTTCGGTCACACGCCGGGCGATTTCTGCCGGCGTCAAAAATGAATGGCCATCGAGCAGACAATCGAACGTTTTCTCCGATCCTATGTCGGGCCACCCGATTGAGCCGCGGGCAAGCAGATAGCGCAGAATTGACGGCTCGCGAGGCGCAAATTGTCCGGCGGCGCAATCAGCAATAATGTCCTCCAAAAGAGAGGCTTCGTGCGAGCCATGGCGTCCGCTGTGGGACAGGTTCGGTGCCGCGCACAGTGCCTCGCGCGTGTAGGGCGACATGCCTTCCAGCAGGCTGCGCGGGGTTAGGGCTGCTGCTCGCGCTGGTTCATACTCACCGCACAAGCCTGTTTCGGGATCCAGATCAAGGGCTTCCAACGCCAAGCGGTCGTGGTAGATCTGCTTTTCCGGCCGCCAAAGCCGCCCCAGAGGAGTCCATTCGACATCGCGCACTTGCTCGCCTTCCACACCGACCGCCCGCAGCCGTCCGAGCGCGTCGCGAAAGGCCGTTTCCGACTTTCCCGGACTGAACAAACCCAAGACTCCGCCCCATAGCGGATCGAACAGGAAAGTGCGCGAGGCGCTCTCCGCGCGGCCCAAACCATACAGCGGCGCGTCGCCCGTGAAAAACAATGTTACGCTCCGCCCGCGGCTGCCCGTTTCCGCCAGCCACCCGTTGGGTGTGTAATACCGGCTGACTTGGAGTCCAGACGGCAGCGTGACCAGCGCCAACCGGCCGAGCGGGTCGTAGCGATAGGCCGTCGCTCCCTCTGGTGTGATTTCAAGACTTCTCTGGCCGTCCTGATCATATTCCCACCGCCCGCGCGACGAGCGCACGGGACGGCCCGCTGCATCATAGGCCAGTTCGAGAGAGCCGGCCTCGCCTTCGAGTTGGAGCAGCCGGCCGTCGCGTCCGCGATGCAGCCGGGCGTATTCATGGCCGTCGCGCCGTAGTGCCACAAGCCGGTTCTGGGCGTCATAGACAAACTCTGTGCGGCGACCGCCGGCTTCGATGCGCGCAAGATTGCCCCGGTTGTCAAACCTGTAACGTTCGGCAAAAGCAGTCCGGCCTGACGGCAGCGTAACGCGAATAGATATCCGGCGACCGTAGGCGTCGTATTCGCAGGCGACATTTGCTCCGCCGGGCAAAAAAATCTGCGAAGGCAGCGGAGCCGTGCTGGCCTCATAAACATACCGGATCTCACCGGACGCTGGCTTGTCGCCCGCCACGCGTATCAACCGTCCCCGGCCATCGTATTGATAGACCCAGCGTGCATCCGATGTTGCCAAAGCGGCGATGCGGCCATGGGTGTCGTATTCATACTCCGCGCGATTTCCGCTGCGGTTGTCCACCAAACGCGAAGGCCGGCCCGCTGCGTCGTTGCCGAAATGAAAGTCCTCCGTTCGGCTTTGAAGCCGCCGCACACAGCCATCCAAGCCCTGCTGAATCCGCCAGATATTTTGGGAGTCAGGTCGAAATTCCGCAAGCCGCCCCGCGGAATCGTATGCCACGCGGGCCGATCGTCCGCTGGGCATGCGGCGGTTGATCACACAGCCGAAGTCGTCATACTGGACTTGGCGCTGGACACCCGCCCACGTGTCGCTGGTGGCCAGATTGCGCACATCATAGGTCAGACGGCATTCATTGCCTTCAGGCAGCAGGACGCGGCCGATGTTGCCTTCGCGGTCGAACGCAAGCCGAACTTCAGCGCCATCGGCCCGCCGCCACAACTGCGGCCGGCCGGCTGCGTCGCGCTCGATCCGCTCGGCGTTCTTTTCGCAATCTTCGATGCCTGTCAGCCGGCCCAAACGGTCGCGGCGCAATTCGAGACGGCTGCCAAGGGAATCGGCCAGTGCTTCGGGCCGGCCATTGAGGTCGGAAACCAAATGCAGAGCCGGACGGCCGGTGGGCGCGATTCGGCTGATCCAGCCCGCTGCGTCGCTGTCCCACGCCAGCGGGCAGTCGGCTGCGGGGGCAGTGATTGTGGTCAGGTCGCCTCGCGCGTTGCGAGAGAATAGCATGGTGCGGTCTGGAGCGCCGTCGGCCATCCACGCGATCCGCCCGAAGACGTCGAAACCCATGCGGCGCACGAACGCGCCGCCCGTGCTCACAAGGCCGCTGATCATCCCCGTCGGCGTGCGTTCGATAATAAAACCGGCGCCATCGGCGCGGGTCCATCGGATCAATTCGCCCCGGCTCGAATACCCAAAAGCAAACGTCGTGCCGCCCGGAAGGGCGAGCCGTGTGAGATTGCCCCGTTGATCATAGTCAAAATCAAGCCGTCGGTTCTGCGGCAACTCCATGCGCACCGGAAGACGCCGGGCATTGTAGCGGACGGTGGCGACGCCGCCGGTCGGCAGCGTTATTTGGCATTCAAGAGGATCGTCGCGAAAGCGATAGCGCATGACACGGCCAAAAGCGTCGCTGATTTCGGTCACCCGCGCGCGCGACGGCAGCGTGGTTTCGCGGTAGCGGACGACGCGCGGGACGGCGGCACTTCCACCGACTTCGGAAACCCGCCCTGTGTCGTCGTAGCGAATTTCGGCGCGTTCCGCCCCGCCGAAAATGATGGTATTCAAACGGCCCCGCTCGTCGCAAAGATACTCCGCGCGTACTCCAGTTGCGTCAGTGACTCGCAGCAGCCAGTTTTGCACGTATTCGTAGCGGATGCGGTGGCCCGCGGTGCTTTGCGCCTCGAGGATGCGGCCGGTCCTGTCGGTCGTGAACCGAATTGCGCGGCCACCCGCGTCGCGCATGGCCACCACGCGCTCTCCGTCGTATTCAATCTCGATACCCACCATGGCGGCGTTATACAGGCCGCTCAATCGGCCCTTGGCGTTGAACGCCAGATAGCGGCCGTGCTGGTCTCGCAGCAATGCTCCGTCCGGTTCGAGAAGCAGCCACTGGGGGCGTCCCGTTTGCGAGTGAAACAGGCCCGACCGGAGGGGAAGAAAAACAGTCGCGTTGCCAAATTCATCGCGCAGAAGAACGCGATCCGGAAGGGGGAGAGTCGCATGGCGTCCGTGCAGCTCGATGCGCGTATCCAGCAGGGACGACCAGCCGCGTCCGAAAACGCCCTCGAGGGTGTGGGTTGAGCAATAGGAACGCCGAAGCGCCAGAGCAAAGCCCGTGGCGTTCATCTCGATGTCGCTTTCACCATAGCACAGGGAACCGTCGCGGGGAAGTATTTCAAGCCGTTCGGCAAGGGTTTCGCCAAACATGCCGGCGCAGGCGCGCCGGCTTGCGTCGGGCACGGCCGAAGCCAAAACGGCCAGAAGGGCGAGGATGGTCACACGGCGTGATTCCAACAAGGCCATGAAAAGGCATCTCATTCAATACCGAATGGACGTCATAGACGGCCTGAACCACATGGACTACAGGGACAGAATGAACAAAATGGCAAGTGCAATCAGTTCTCACGGTCCACTGCGTCCATTCTCACCACTCCGTCCCCTCTGTCCCCCTTGCCTTTACTGTGCTTGACCGTTGCGCAGATGCTCCACGTGAACTCCCAACACCTCGGCGGCCAGTTCATCCGGCACTCTGGCATAGTGGGAGAACTCCATGGTCGAGGTTGCGCGGCCTTGTGTCTGCGAGCGCAGATCGGTCGTGTAGCCGAACGTTTCAGCCAGAGGAATTCGTGCACGGACACGCTGGACCCCCGCGCGCGGCTCAATGCTCTCGACCTCCGCGCGCCGCTGGTTCAGACTCCCCAGCACGTCGCCCAGATACTCGGTGGGCGTTACGACTTCGATGGACATAATCGGCTCAAGCAAAACCGGGCGGCACTTGCGAGCGCCTTCGCGGAAGGCAATCGAGCCGGCCACCTGAAAGGCTATGTCGGATGAGTCCACCGGATGATACGAACCATCGAAAACGGTGACTTTGACATCCACGACAGGGTAACCACCGAGCGGCCCGTTGTTCATGGCCTCGATGACGCCCTTTTCGATGCACGGGATATATTCACGCGGAATATCGCCACCCTTGATTTCGTTCTCGAACACAAAACCCGATCCCGGTGGTAGCGGCTCGATCCGCAGCCAGCAATGCCCATACTGACCGCGCCCGCCCGACTGGCGGATAAAGCGTCCCTCGGACTCGACCGAGGTGGTCAGCGTTTCCCGATAGGCCACCTGAGGACGGCCCACGTTGGCCTCGACGCGAAACTCGCGCCGGATTCGGTCCACGAGGATGTCCAGATGCAACTCACCCATGCCGGAGATGATCGTCTGGTTGGTTTCATTGTCCTGCCGGACGCGAAACGTCGGGTCTTCCTCGGCCAGCTTGGCCAGAGCCTCGGCCAGCCGGTCTTGGTCGGCTGTTGTTTTGGCTTCGATGGCAATCGAGACCACAGGCTCGGGGAAGTGGATCGCTTCGAGGGCGATGGGATGTTTCGAGTCGCACAGCGTGTGGCCTGTTGCAGTTTGACGCAAGCCGATGGCCGCAACAATGTCGCCCGTGCGCGCTTCCTCGACTTGCTCGCGGTCGTTGGCGTGCATCAGGAGCAGGCGATGGATGCGCTCGTGGCGTCCGAGGCTGGGATTGTAAGCCGCTGCGCCCGAGCGCAGAACGCCCGAATACACGCGCAGATACGTCAGCTTGCCGACGTGCGGATCGGTCATGATCTTGAATGCCAGAGCGGAAAGCGGGGCGTCGTCGTTTGCCGGCCGGGTTTCTTCCTTCTGTGTTTCGGGGTTGACCCCCTTGACCGGCGGGACGTCCAGCGGCGACGGCAGATACTCTACGACCGCGTCCAGAAGCGGCTGGACACCGCGTTTGCGGAAAGCCGACCCGCACAGAACGGGCGTGACACGCACCGAGCATGTCGCCTCGCGGATGGCATGGCGAAGACGCTCGGGCGTGAACTCATGGTCGCCCAGATAATGCTCCAGAAATTCGTCGTCGTGTGCGGCGTCGGCCAACTGCTCGATCATCAACTCGCGCCAGTGCTCGGCCTCTTCGCGCAAGGCCGCCGGGACCTCCTCGATGGCATACCGCCGCCCCTGTTCCTCGTCCTCTTCGGGCCAGATCAGCGCTTTCATGGTAACAAGGTCCACAACCCCGCGGAAATCCTCCTCGGCGCCGATGGGCAACTCGACTACCAGCGGATTGGCGTGCAGGCGCTCCTTCATCATGTCCACGGTGCGGAAGAAATCCGCCCCAATCCGGTCCATCTTGTTGACGAATGCGAGGCGCGGAACGTGATAGCGGTCGGCTTGCCGCCAGACGGTTTCCGATTGGGGCTCGACGCCGCCGACGGCGCAGAACAGCGCAATCGCGCCGTCGAGCACGCGGATTGAACGCTCGACCTCGGCGGTAAAGTCCACGTGGCCGGGCGTGTCTATGATGTTGATGCGGTGGCCGCGCCACTGACATGTGGTGGCCGCCGACGTGATGGTGATGCCGCGTTCGCGCTCCTGCGGCATCCAGTCCATTTCGGTCGAGCCTTCGTCCACCTCGCCCATCTTGTACGTCCGTCCGGTATAGAAGAGAATCCGCTCGGTCGTGGTGGTTTTGCCGGCGTCTATATGGGCCATGATGCCGATGTTGCGGACACATTCGAGCGCGACTTGTCTGGCCATGTTCCCCTTTTTTCCTCCGACGCTGCGTTTCGGTTCACTCCGGGGTATAACGACTTGGGTTACCACTCTGTTCTCCTTTAAGTTTGGGGCTTGGGGCGGTTGGGGGCTGTCGGTCGTGTCGGTCGTATCCGCTCGACCTTCCCCTGCCCTTTCCAAGACCTCCTTGTCATAAAAAAACCGGCCACGCCGACGCCCAAGAGCGGGAGCGGGAAAACCTTGGCGGGGCTTCCCTGCTCTCTCTGTGTCGTGGATTACCGCAGATTCATGGGCGTGTGATGGGCCGGAATGTTAGAAACGAACTCAAATGGTCAGGCTTACCAGCGATAGTGGGCAAAGGCGCGGTTGGCTTCCGCCATTTTGTGCGTATCTTCCCGCTTCTTGATCGCCGAACCCGTGCCGTTGTAGGCATCCAGAAGCTCGTTGGCCAGACGCTCGCGCATGGTCTTTTCGGGCCGTTCTTTGGCCGCTTGAATCAGCCACCGAATGGCCAGCGACACACGGCGTTCGGGCCGAACTTCGACAGGCACCTGATAGTTGGCGCCGCCAACCCGCCGCGACTTGACCTCCAGCACGGGCTTCACGTTCTCGACAGCCTTCAGGAATACTTCCAACGGATCGGCGTTTTTGAGGCGCTGGCTCATCATATCCATGGCGCCATAGACAATCTGCTCGGCGACGCTTTTCTTGCCGCGACGCAGTACGTTGTTGATAAACCTCGCCACCAACACACTGCTGTATCGCGGGTCGGGCAATACTTCTCGGCTTCCGGCGGTTCGGCGCCTCGGCATGGTTTATTTCCCTCAATCTTTCAAAAAATGGACTCAGATGAACGGAATGGACGGGGTAGGCGACATTCGCGGAACCCCATCTCTATTTGTTGCATCCAACCTCTTGTCTCTAACCTCTCAGTTCTTACTTCGGCGTTTTGGTTCCATACTTCGACCGGCTTTTGCGGCGGTTCTGCACGCCTTGGGCGTCCAGCACGCCCCGGATGATGTGATAGCGAACGCCGGGGAGGTCTTTGACACGGCCGCCGCGAATCAACACAATCGAGTGTTCCTGCAGGTTGTGGCCCTCGCCCGGAATATAGGCCGTAACCTCGACGCCGTTGGTCAGGCGAACGCGCGCAATTTTGCGCAACGCCGAGTTGGGCTTCTTGGGCGTCGTCGTTTTAACTTGCAGGCACACGCCGCGTTTTTGCGGGCAGCCTTGCAATGCGGGTGCACTGGTCTTTGCCCGTTTCGGCCGGCGTCCGTGCCGGATCAGCTGATTAATGGTCGGCATCGTTTCCCCTTTTATGTTTAGGTTCGCTAACACAAAGAACCCGCACGCAAAAAAACTGCGCGCGGGATCATCCGCAACGCAGAACAATCTTTTCTTTCGGCCTCCCCTTCCTTGTCAAGGCCAATTTCTGCATTTTTTTTCGGCCTTAGGGCAAACGCTCCACCGCCTTGATCGAGGCCAGATAGTGGTCGCAATCAATGGCGGCCCGACAGCCGCTCCCCGCGGCCGTAATCGCCTGTTTATAGACCGGGTCCATCACATCGCCGGCGGCAAATACGCCCTCCACGCTCGTGCGCGAGGTGTCGCCCCGGCAAACAATGTAGCCTTTGGCATCGAGTTCGACCTGTCCGGCCAGAAAGGCGGTGTTCGGCTCGTGGCCAATCGCTACAAACACGCCGTCGGCGGCCAGTTCCTTTGTCTCTTTGGTCTTCACATTTCGCAGAACCACGCCGGTGACTTTGCCTTGTTCGGGGTCGCGGATGTCCTCGACGACGGAATCCCAGACAAACCTGATCTTCGGATGGGCAAATGCGCGGTCCTGCATAATCTTGCTGGCCCGCAGCGTATCCCGGCGGTGAATGACGGTCACCTGTTCCGCATAGCGGGTCAAAAACAGCGCTTCCTCGAGGGCCGAATCGCCGCCGCCGACCACTGTCACACGTTTGCCGCGAAAGAAAAACCCGTCGCATGTCGCGCAGGTTGAAACGCCGTGCCCCATCAACCGGCGCTCGCTCTCCAGTCCCAAAAGACGCGCCCGCGCTCCTGTCGCGATGATGAGCGTCTGACATTGCAGCGTCTCTTCGGCCGTTGTCACCGTGAACGGCGGATGGGAAAGGTCCACGGCTGTGGCATCGGTTGTCAGATAGCGCGCCCCAAACCGCTCGGCCTGCCGGCGCAGGATGGCCATAAGTTCAGGGCCTTGAATGCCGTGCTCAAAGCCGGGATAGTTTTCTACTTCTGTGGTTGTGGTCAGTTGACCGCCGGGCTGATAGCCCTCAATAACCAATGGACGCAGATTTGCCCGTGCCGCATAGAGCGCAGCCGTCAGACCCGCAGGCCCCGACCCGATGATTATTACGTCCTCCGCCATTCGATACCCATCCTGTCCTTCGGGGATTTGCACAAGTGACGACAACCACTGTAGGGACAAGATGACCGGCATCAAGCGAAAAAAGCCGCCGCGCAAAGCACTCTCCATCCCCCTTTTCTATTTACAGAATGCCCCTATCGTCACTACATCTTGATTCAGTTGGCGGGAGACAACGGCCCATGCGTATTGCCCTGTTCCAAGCCTATCGTCCCGGACGGCCCTATCAGGAATCGCTCCCCGCTCTGGGGCTTGGCTATTTGATGGCCTATGCAAAACGCCATCATCCGTCCGCGGAGGTCTTTTTTTGCCCGACGGAAGACGACTTGCTTAAAAATCCGGCGGATATCGCGGCCATTTCCACCACCTCGGAGACATTCGACGCCGCCTGCCGCGCCGCCGAAGCCGTCCGCGATGCCTTTCGGCCGGTTCTCGTCCTCGGCGGCAATCATATCACCGCCCTGCCGCATACGCTCCCGCGGGTGTTCGACGTTGGCGTTCTTGGCGAAGGCGAGCAAACCTTTCTGGAACTAATTCAATTGCTGGAGGCTGTGCACATGCCAACGGCCGCCGACTACGCCCGCATCGCCGGTCTTTGCTTTCACGGCGACAACGGCCGCGTTGTCCAAACCCCCCCGCGCGAGCCGATCCGGAACCTGGACTCGCTCCCGTATCCCGACCGTGACGGTCTGGGCTTCCACTGGCGCGTGCCCTACTCGCGCACGGTGCACCTGATCGCCTCGCGCGGCTGCCCATATCAATGCACGTTTTGTGCCTCGTCGCGTCTGTGGAAGGGCTTTCGCGTGTTCACCGCCCCTTACGTCATTGGCGAAATCGAACACGTGCGCACACGCTACGGCACGCGCGAGATTCACTTCTTCGACGACCTGTTCATCGGCCATCGCACGCGGTTCCGCGAGTTTTGCCGCCTCGCCACCGAACGCGGCCTGACGCGCGACCTTGTCTTTCGCACTCATGCCCGCGCGGATCTGATTAACGAGGAAATGGCCGATCTTCTGGTCTGTGCCAACTTCCGCTTCGTTGACTTTGGCATCGAATCGAACACCGCCGAAACCCTTGCCTATCTGGGGAAACGGGGCATCTCGCCCGAGACCAATCAGCGCGCCATAGACCTGCTGTTTGCGCGCGGCCTGTCGGTCGGTCTGAGCATGATCATCGGCTCGCCCGACGAAACCCGCACGCAAATCGAAGAGACATTCGATTTTCTGCGGCGCAACCAGAGCAAGATGGACCGCCTCAGCGTCGGTCTGCTCGTGCCGCTGCCCGGAACGCCGGTGTGGGACGAGGCGCTTGCGCGCGGCCTCGTTTCCGAAACAATGGAGTGGGATCGCTTGGGGATTGATTTCGAGTCGGGCGATCTCAGCCGTTGCGTGCTGATGAGCCGACATCTGGATTTGGCTGAAATGACCGAAGTCTTCTCCAAATTCTATCAACTCGCACAAGTGGTCAATGCCCGCGGACAGGTCCGCCAACTGACAGACGAAAACGGCGCCCTCCGCGGCGAAATTCAATGGCTGCGAACCGAGTTGGACTCGCTGAAAGGCTCGCGTCTCGTTCGCGCGGCCCTGAAACTCCGTGCGCTCTTAAACCGGAAATAGCGGTTCGCGGATTTCCTACTCTTCCGGGGGTTTCCTTTCCCCCGGATAAGCTGCTGCGTAGTTGACCAGCCCCAGAATGCCGAACAGCAGCATCGCCGACATCTGGCCCTGAATCAGAAACAGAATCAAGCCGGTTACGGCGACCGTATCGCAGACCATGAACAAGACAAGGAAGCGTCTGCCGCGCGGACTGTCGAGCAGGGTGTTTTCCACTCCCTCCACTTCCGGCGCACGCATCGCCCATTTTGTCTTTAGCCGCCATAACAGCGGGAAAGTGCACACCGCGGCCACAGCCAAACCGGCCAGCAAAAACTGATAGGTTTTCGTCTCCAGCGGCCAGAAGCCCGCCTGCGACCGGTGCGCAAACACACTGCGGTTGACCACCGCGCAGATGATCAGATAAATCAACGGCGAGGTCAGTCCCAGCATCCAGAACCGTTGGATGGATTTCATCAGTCGTTACACCAAAGGCGCCAAAATGGCCCGCAAATCTTCGGCCCGTGCAGGCCGCGGATTCATCTTCAGCGAACCCGACGGCAGGCTCTCTTTCACAACCCACTCCACCTCGTCGGCGGTGATGTGATACTCTTTCAGGTCCGCAGGGATGTCCAACATATCGCGCAGTCGTTCAACATGGCCAATGATGTTTTCGCCGGCCAGATCGCTCAACCGCGCATATTTTGCCCCCGCCACGCTTTCATTGAACCGCATGACCGGCGCCAGAAGGATCGCGCAAATTCGCCCGTGAGGTATGTGCCAGCGGATGCCCAGCGGATGGGCGAGGCCGTGAATCGCGCCCAGTCGCGCATTGGTCAGCGCAATTCCGGCCATAAGGCTGCCAAGCAGCATGTCCGATCGTGCGTCGAGATTCTGTCCGTCGCGATATGCGGGGACCAGACTGTGCAGGATCAGCTGCGCCGCCTCGAACGCCAAAGCGTCGGTCATCGGATTGGCGCCCAGCGACGTGAACGACTCAATGGCCTGCGCGAGGGCATCCATGCCGCTGTCGGCGGTCGTGCGCGGCGGACAGGAAAGCGTCAGGCGTGGGTCGGCGAGGATGACCCGCGCCAGAAACCGATTGTCGCGGATGCTTTGCTTGATCTGGCGCGACGGGTCGCTCAGGACAGCGTTGACCGTGGCCTCGGCGCCCGACCCTGCCGTAGTCGGCATGGCGATGAAGGGGATGCCGGCGGAACCCACTGGGCGTCCGTCGAAATACTCGCGCACGTGGCCGGCTTCACGGGCCAGTCCCGCCGCCGCCTTGGCCGTATCCAGAATGCTGCCGCCGCCCAAAGCAATCGCCACGTCGCATCGGGCCGAACCCAGTGCGTGCCGTGCCCGCTCGACCGTATCGAGGTCGGGTTCGCCCGCCGGCGGGGAGTCGAACATGATCGGCTCGACGCCGGCTTTGGCGCAGGAATTCTGAACCATCTCGGCCGCGCCGCCACGTTCCCGAAAATGCCGGTCGGCGACGATAAACGCCTTCCGTCCCAATGCCGCTGCTTCGTTGCCGACGGACTCCGCAGCTCCCGCGCCGAAAGTAATTTTCCCCGATGTGAGAAGGGTAAATCGCTCTACCATAGAAGCCACTCCCCTGTTTGCCCAGTCAACTCCATGGGGATTCTGCTCAGGATTTCTGTTTTCGACAAGTGAGAAATAGCGCGCACATACATAGGTCAATCCATCGAATCGAAAAGAGCGCCGCAGACGCAGAAAAAACGGTTGCAAAGGCATTGCGGTTTTTTCTAGCGTCACTTATGTCTTTGCGGGCGGGCCGAAGTCGCCGGAAGCAAACGGCGCAACGGACCTTGCCACAGTTTGCATACAGGATCATTCGGACGATGGACGAAAACCTCATCCGCAGGGTTGTTCAGGAAGTGATCGAGAGTTTGTTGCGCGGACCGCAAGCTTCCATAACGCCCGCTGCCGGCGGCGGGGTCGGCGTGTTTCAAACCATCAACGAAGCGGTTCAAGCGGCCGTGATAGCGCAAAAACAGCTGATGGGCATCAGTCTGGAAGTGCGTGCACGCATTATCGAGGCCATCCGGGAAACGGCCCGCCGCCATGCCGAGGATTTCTCGCGCCGCAAGGTCGAAGAAACCAACATGGGCCGGGTTGAAGACGAAATCGCCAAGCACATGACCGTGGCCAACAAAACCCCCGGCCTCGAAATCCTCCAGACCGACGCCTTCTCCGGCGACCACGGCCTGACCATTCAGGAAATGGCCCCGTACGGCGTTATCGGCGCGGTAACGCCCGTCACGCATCCCACGCCCACGATGATCAACAACGCGATCAGCATTATTACGGCGGGCAATTCCGTGGTGTTCAACCCGCACCCGCGTTCCAAGCGGGTGTTCGCTTATGCCATTGACGTGCTCAACCGCGCGATAGCGGCTGCCGGCGGTCCAACGCCGCTGGTCTCGTGCATCGCCGAGCCGACGCTCGAATCCAGCCGCGAACTGTTCCAGCATCCTGACATTCGGCTGCTTTTGGTGACCGGCGGGCCGGGCGTTGTGGCCGAGGCGATGAAGTCGTCCAAGAAGGTCATCGCTGCCGGTCCGGGCAATCCGCCGGTGGTCGTGGACGAGACTGCCGACATCCCGCGTGCCGCCCGCGACATTATCGCCGGCGCCTCGTTCGACAACAACGTGCTGTGCATCGGCGAAAAAGAGGTCTTCGCCGTCGAGGCGATTTTCGACGCGCTGAAAAAGGAAATGATCCGGCAGGGCTGCGTCGAACTTAACCGCGAGCAGATTGACGCTCTTGCCCGCATCGCCTTCGGCGTCAAGGACGGTCCGCTGACCTACCGCCCGGGCGTCGAGGTCCATCTCAACCGCGACCTCGTAGGCAAGAATGCCGACTATCTGGCCAAGCAAATCGGCCTCAGCGTCCCCGCATCGTGCCGGCTTCTTATCGGCGAGACGCCCTTCGAGCACCTGTGGGTGATGGAAGAACAGATGATGCCGTTCCTGCCGCTGGTTCGTGCGCGCAATGCCGACCATGCCATCGAAATGGCCGTTATAGCCGAGCGGAACTACGGCCATACCGCCGTCTGCCATTCGCGCAATGTGGCGGTGATGGACAAGATGGCGCGGCTGGTCAACACCACGCTTTTCATCAAGAACGGCCCGTGTTTTGCGGGTTTGGGCAGCGGCGGCGAAGGCTATACTTCGTTTTCGATTGCCAGCCCCACGGGCGAGGGCATCACAACCGCGCGACACTTCACGCGCCAGCGCCGGTGTGTCCTTGTGGACTACTTCCGCATTACCTGATAGCCCGCAGCAGCAACAGGCAAAAAAAATCGCGCCCGTTCTCGAACGGCATACCGCCGGAACGGGCGCGTTGATTTTTATTTCTCGCGAACCAAATCCCAGTTCCGGATCAAATAGAGCACGCCCGAATAGACCGTAAGAACAAGGCAAATGGCCATCATCAGATTGATGACCACATTGTGGAACCACCACTCCAGAAGTCGCCCCCGCCAGAAACGCTCCCACTCGCCCGCATAGATCAACGTGTCGCGCAATGCAAGAAAGGCCAGCGTCAAAAGAATGGTAATCATCTGCCAGATAGTCTTGTGCTTGCCCCACTTGTCCGCCTGAATCACGCGTCCGGACTCGGTTCCCAGCGATCGCAATCCGGTGACAATAAACTCGCGCGACAGAATGACAATCACAAACCAGGCGGGAAACAAGTTCAGACCGACGAGGGCGATGAAGGCGCCGGAGACGAGGAGCTTGTCGGCCAGAGGGTCCATCAGGCGGCCGAAGTTGGTGATGATGCCGCGCTTGCGCGCAATCCTGCCGTCGAGCCAATCGGTGATCGCCGCAACAGAAAACACCACGACGGCCAGATGCCGCGCCAGCATGATGGTCAGCGGATCGCTGGTCATTTTCTCCGGCATCAGACAGACCACCAAAACGGGGACCAGCACAATCCGAACCAGCGTCAGTTTGTTGGGCAGGTTCATGCGGTGCATCATCCTGCGGTCATTTCGCGTTTCTGCGGGTCATAGACCATGCGCCGGCCCGACACCATCGCCATGTCGGCCAGAATCACGGCAACGCCGTGCTGATAGCCCGCCTCGACATCGGCGTTGGGCGCCTTGCGCGTGCGCAGACATTGTAGCCAGTTCTGCATATGCGGCGTGGTCTCAACTTCCGGCACCGGTCCGTCCTTGATCTCTTTGTTGGGCTCGCGGCTGCCTTTCGAGGTCATGGTCGGCTTGGCCCACTC
>JAOAGV010000053.1 GCA_026415575.1 Candidatus Sumerlaeia bacterium | reverse complement strand
GCACCCTTGTTATTATGCACCAATCAGCGTCCACTTTGGACTGCGGCAGCCCTGCTGCCGCTTTCTTTTGCGCCACCCTCAAATTTACCAAGCCCCGATTCTTTCCGCAGCATCAACGCTTTGCCCGACGACGCATGATTTCAGCAAAGCGGCAGCATGTCTGGCCGCATTCCCAAAAACTGTCACTGAAGTTATGAACTCAATGCGTATGATCTATCGCAGCTGAATGTCGGGCGTCTCGGCCACATAGTCGGCCAGAGTCAATTCGGCATCGGGATGCAGGCGCAGAAGCGACGCCGGGCACGCTGCGGTGATCGGGCCGTGGAGCACGCGCCGCACAACCGCCCGTTGCCAGGGACGGTTGCAGTAAAAACGCAGACGCCGCGCGGCGAGAATTTCTTTCATCCCCACCGTCACTGCGCGCGCCGGCACCACGGCAATTTCGCCTCCGACGGTCACCGAGTTGATCGTGCGCGTCTCGCGGCTGAGATTGAGCACGCGCGTCGGCAAAGCGGCAAACTCTTCGACAGACATTGTTTCGCCCGGCTCCGGCGGCTCGTTGAACGCCACATGGCCGTTGATGCCGATGCCGCCGAAGCAGGCATCCACACCGCCGCGCTCGACGATGATCTGCCCGACCGCCGCCGGATTCTGCGGGTCGGGAAAGACCCGGTTTTCGGGTCGCGGCGCCAGCGCCGGTTCGATCAATTCATAAAATTTCCGATTCATGTAGCCGCGAAAACTCAACGGGTGCGCAGCATCAATCCACCGGTTGTCCGGGCCGAGATATTCGTCCATGTTGATGAACATTACATCGCGGCAATCCACCCGGCGGCGGTTGATCCATTCCGCCAGAAGGGGAAACTGGTCCACGGGACCGACCGGGATGATGAGCGTGGGGGCGCGGCCGACCCGTTGCGCCTCGACGATGACGCGCAGCATCGCCTCGGCCATGTCGCGCGCCACGCCGGCCTGGTCGCCGCAAACGCGCACCCTCACCGGCGTGCCCGCGCCCAATTGCTCCGCCGCAATGGTGAGATAGGCCGGCAAGTCCGCGCTCACGCTTTCACCCGGATCGAAATATGCTTGGTTTCAAGAAAAGCGTCCAGTCCCTCGATGCCCAGTTCGCGTCCCCAGCCGCTTTCCTTGAGGCCGCCAAAGGGACACTGGCTTGTGGCGGGGACGGTGTCGTTGATGCCGATGGTGCCGGCTTCGAGCGTTTCGGCCAGCCGCCAGACGCGCGACAGATCATTGGTGAACGCGTAGGCGGCCAGTCCGTAGCGCGTGGCGTTGGCCTGCGCGACCGCCTCCTCGTCGGAGTCAAACACACACACCGGCGCGACGGGGGCAAAGGTTTCCTCGCGCATGCAAAGGGCATCAGCAGGCACGTCGGCCAGAATGGTCGGTTCGAGAAAGAAGCCGGTTTCCGAACCGGCCCAGCGCCTGCCGCCGCACAGCACGCGCGCACCCCGCGCACGCGCTTCCTCGATGTGGTCGAGGGCTTGCTCGAGGGCGGCGCGATTGATCAGCGGGCCGATCTCCACGCCGTCGTCCAGACCGTTGCCAACCTGCAGGGCGCGGGTTCGCTCGACCAGCGCGGCGATGAATTTGTCCGCAATGCCCCGCTGGACATAGACGCGGTTGGCCGCTATGCACGACTGGCCGGTGTTGCGGAACTTGGCGATGAGGGTTCCCTCGACGGCCTGATCGAAGTCGGCGTCGTCGAATACAAGGACGGGCGCATGACCGCCGAGTTCGAGCGACAGCTTGGTCAGCGTGCTGCCGGCGCCCGCAATGAGGCGGCGGCCTACCTCGGTCGAGCCGGTGAACGTGATTTTCCGGCAGATGGGATTGTCCAGAAACTCGGCCCCAATCTCGTTGGAAGGGCCAACCACCAGTTGAAACACACCGGCCGGCAGCTGCGCCTCGTGGACAGCCTCGGCAAACTGCACGGCGCAAACCGGCGTGGCGCTGGCCGGCTTGAGAATCACGGGACAGCCGGCAGCCAACGCGGGCGCAACTTTGCGCATGGCCAGCACCAGAGGGAAGTTCCACGGCGAGATGGCTCCGACGACGCCGATCGGCGACCGCACCACCATGTGGCGCTTGCCGGCAACCTGCGGCGGTACAATCCGGCCGTAGGCGCGCTCGGCTTCGGCGGCAAACCACCGGATGTGGTCAACGGCCATGGCCACTTCGCCGCGACTCTGGGCGAGGGGCTTGCCATTTTCCAAAGTGATGGTGCGGGCGATTTCTTCACTGCGCCGCTGGAGAATGTCGGCGATCTTGAGCAAATAGGCGCCCCGCTGTTTTCCGGAAAGCGCGCGCCAGGCGGGCCATGCCGCACCGGCGACCTCCAGTGCGCGGCGGACATCGTCGCGGCGGCAGGTGGCCACGCGGGCAAACGGCTGGCCGGTGGCGGGATTGATTACGTCGAGCGGCTCGGCAGGAGCCGACCAAGCACCATTGAGATAAAGACGATGAAGTTGCATGGGTTTGCATCCTTGGGTGAACTGATGGGACGTGGCGGACAAAGTGCGCAGAGTGGACGCTTTGCTTTCCTTTCCCCACCTTCCCGCCTCTCGCCCCTACCCTCTTGTTTGGGGCACTTTTTTCCAGTCTTCGAGAAACATCTGAATGCCCACGTCGGTCAACGGGTGTTCGAACAGCTGCTTCATCACATCAAAGAACATGGTGCATACGTCGGCGCCGGCAAGGGCTGCTTCGAGCACGTGCACGGGATGTCGGACGGCGGCTACCAGAATCTGCGTTGTGAACCCGTAGTTGCTGTAAATGGTCTTGATCTGGCGCACAACGTCCATGCCGATGTGGCCGACGGCGTCGAGGCGGCCGACAAACGGGCTGATATAGGTCGCTCCGCATTTGGCGGCCAGAAGAGCCTGCAACGGCGAAAACAGCACCGTAACGTTGGTCTTGATGCCCTCGGCGGCCAGCCGCTGGACCGCCACCAAGCCCTCGCGCATAATCGGCACTTTGACCACCGCGTTGTCGGCAATCGCCGCCAGCCGGCGTCCTTCCTCGACAATGTCGTCGGCGGTCAATCCGACGGCTTCGAGGCTGACGGGGCCTTTGACAAGACTGCAAATCTCCTTGTAGAGTTCGAGGGCCGGGCGGCCCGTCTTCGAGACATGCGTGGGGTTGGTCGTTACGCCGTCCACAATGCCCCAGCGCGCAGCCTCGCGGATTTGGGCAACGTCGGCGGTGTCTATAAAGAGTTTCATCGGGATAGTACCTCCTCCTCGGAATAAAATGTCGAACGGTTGGATCCGTCGGATAGGTCGGATCAGTCGGACGCGTCAGACTTATTTTTTGCTGTCAATTCTTACCACAATCGAGCGCGAAAAGGGCGGCAGGACAAAGCCTTCGCTCTTGCGCTCGACCGAGGTCCAGCGATCCTGCCACGGATCGTAGGCGCGGGCGCGGGCCTCCTTGGCTACGGTGAAGGCAAGGGTGATCCCCGAAATTGTTTCGGGCGCCCGGCCGTCGCGCAACTCGCTCATCCATGTGTTCTCCTTGTCGCGGCACCACGCCAGCGTAACAGTTTTGCCCATGAGAACATAAACGCGCAGGCGCGGATGCCCGATCATATATGGAGTGAATTCTTCGGCCGCCGGATTCACCCCTTCGACCGCCTTGGCGAAGCGGCCAAACTGCCACCACAGATCGTTTCGGTTCACATAGACATCCCAATGCCAGCAATGGCCGGGGCCCGCGGCGCCGGCAAAGAAGGGCGCAAACAGAACATCGTGTAAAATGATCCCCGCCTTGTCGGCTGCGTATAGCTTGAACGGCCCGCTGTGACTGGGTTCGACCGCGCCGCTTTCGGCGAGAATTACGGGACGGCCGGGCCCGACGGCCAGCAGTTCGCGCACGGCGTCGGCAGCCATCACATCCACCGGGCCTTTGCACACGTCGAGTTTCGCACCGAGATCCAGATAGCGGTGCACCTGCGCCACATCGTTGCCGGCCATTCGGGCAAGGCGCTGATAGTTCGTGCGCTTGTCGTCGGTGTCGAAACTGCCGAGACTCTGCATGGCAAGGTTTTTTGGAAACAGCCGGTGGAGTTCGGGCAGCATGATCTCGGTCCACGCCATGTAGTCGCCGCCGGCCACCGCGTTGATTTCGTTCCAAAGTTCCCAGCCGAAAATGGCCGGGTCGTCGCCGAAGCGTTGGGCGAACCAGGCAAGTTTGCGCTTGAACTGGTCGCGGCTGGGCTGGCCGTCAAAAAAGTCGGCGATGTCCTTGGCCGTCCCGCCGTTCTGGATGAGGTGAAGCGGTTTGGCGCTCCACGATTGGCCGCGCGTGCCGAAGTGGCGGAAGCTCTCGATGCACATTTTGACACGGATATTTCGCGCGCGGCACAGGTCGAGCAATTGGGCGATGCGCGCGGCTTTGGCCTCGTCATACTGCCCGCAGCGCTCGTGCTCGACATCAAAGAACGGATTGCCAAGCCAGATGCGGATAAAATTGCCGCCGTTGGCCGCCAGTTTGTCGAGCCATGCGGTCATGCCGTCAAGGCTGTCGCGCGACGGCGGCGCGATCATGTTGAGGCCGATGGGGATGTAGGGCCGGCCGTCGGACAGTTCGAAGTAGCGCGGATCGCGCGGGCTGACGCGGACAAAGGCGCCGGAGCGATCGGCCGCCTTCGCCGCAAGGGGCGGCAGAAGCAGTACCGCCACTGCAAGTCGCAACAGGTATGGCCCGCGGACTCGGGCAATCGGCCGGCGGGGCACGGCAACCGCCTGTTGTTGTCTCCGCATGTTTCCGTCCTCCCTGTATCGGTCAGACCCCAATCGTCTGGATGCCCAGAAACTTCGCTGCCATCCGGAGCGCATCGCAATGATCGTCGTGAATGAGCGAACAATGATGAACGAAGCCGCTTTGCTGCAAGACGGCGTAGAGCGCGGGCAAATCCGCGACGCGAACCCATGCACCCGAGCCGTGTGTGCGCAACGGCTCGTCGCTGACTTCGGCACGCGTCAAAAGCAGGCGGTATTCACCGCCGACCTCAATCAGGCGCGTCAGGGTTACCGGGCCCGGCTTCAGCTGCATCCACGAGCAGCCGGTGGCGCGCGTCGGCGGCACGACGCCGCCCTTGGCCATAACGTATTGAATGTCCAGTGCCACCGCGCCGTCCTTGGCCAGTTCGTGCGGGGCATTGCCGCAGTGCCACGCAAGAAACTTGTTTGGGTCGTCGGGATGGTTGGTCGTCCAGTCCACAAAGTGCGGCGGGACGGCTTCGAGCGCGGCGGCGTATTGCAAAAGCATGGAGAGCGCGCCGTGCAGGTCCACCTCGCAGGCGGCGAGTTTGCCGCGCGAGGTCAGCCGCGACATTGCCGTGCAGGCCGAGCAGCCATAGACCGGCTGCACCACCGGCCAGCATTGCACGCCGAACGCATCTATGCCGTTGTCGGTAAGCCACTGGTCGAGCGCCGTCTCGTATTTTGCAATCAGAAACAGGATGGACTCGGCGATGCGCGATACATCGCACGAGCGGCGGAGCACCGCCACAATTTCTTTCACACGCGCGTCATCGTCGGCCAGCGAATGCGCCTGATGGTAGAGCAGTGCGGTGTCGAGCGACAGAATGCGCTGGCCGAAGCGCCGATACATCTCCCGCTCGTTGACGGCGCAGGTGAAAAAGTTGTGCGGATGGGTGCCGACCCGGCCGAGTCGCGCGCCCACAAAGCGGCGGACGGCCACACAAGCGCGCGCGAAGTCATCCACAGCCCGGGCAAACGCCGGCTCTTCGGGAAACACCGGCGGCAGCGCCTCGAACGGAATTCCTTTGGTCACCAGTTGCGAAGTGATGGACAGACAGCCGCAAAAGGCATCACTGCTGCGGCCCCCGTCAGGCTTGAACGGCGGCTCCTTGGCCGGAAACACCATCACCGGTTTATACATCAGCGCGGCGTCATGTTTCATCGCCGCAGCAATGGAGACCGCCGAGTTTTCGTCGCCGAACGTCATGCAACCGATCAGGACACCGTCCACTTCGCGGTCGCGAAACAACTTGACCACACCGGCGACGTCCGCCATGCCGCGCACTACGCCGCCTTTCAACATGTCGCCGCCCGGAACGACCAGTTCCACAGATGCGAGTTTCTCCAACGCCGCAATCGTGCGTCGGCGAATTTCCATTGCCCACGTCTCGTCAAATGGATGACGGTGGGAAGGAACAAAACCGATTCGTGCTTTCAAATTCATACCGATTCCCTTTCGACAGAAAGTCCAAACCGGATGTCATGTTTTGAACGGCCGCCAGAACCGGTCAAGGGAATAATCCATCGCAGGATTGCCACCAAAAAGTTCTATCCCGCGGGGGCCGCATCTAAGAGGTCACCAGAACTGATTCGACAGAGCGAGGCATACCAGCCGCCTTGTTGGACCAGCGCCTCGTGCGTGCCGCGCTCGATGATGCGGCCGTGTCGCAGAACAACAATTTCGCCGGCGGCGCGGACGGTCGAAAGCCGGTGGGCAATAATAAACACCGTCCGGCCGCGGAACAGATTTTGCACGGCCGCCTGCACGTGCGCCTGCGACTCCTCGTCCAGCGACGAGGTCGCCTCGTCGAAAATCAATATCTGCGGGTCGCGGTAGAGCGCCCGCGCGATGGCAATTCGCTGGCGCTGGCCGCCGGAAAGACGCTGGCCTCCCTGGCCGATGACCGTGTGATAGCCGGCGCCTCCGTCGAGCGTGACAATGAACTCATGGGCACGGGCGGCGCGCGCGGCGGCTTCGACCCGCGCCATGTCCGGCTCCGGATCGGGATAGCCGATGTTGCGCGCCACCGTGTCGTTGAACAGAATAGTGTCCTGCGTGACTACGGACAAAATCCGCCGCAGATCACCGAGGCGAAACCGCCGAATGTCCGTCCCGTCTATTTCAATTGTCCCTGACGTGGGATCGAACAGACGCGCCAGCAATCCCATAAGGGTGGTCTTGCCGGCACCGCTGGGACCGACCAACGCGACGGTGCGCCCGACGGGCACGCGCAGCGAGATGCCGGCCAAAGCCTCGGCTCCACCGCCCTCATAGGCAAACGACACGTTCTTGAACTCGATGGCCTCGCGGACTCGTTCGAGCGGCAGTGCGCCCTCCTCTTCGACCACCGCCGGCCGCCAGTCCAGAATCTCCGCCATGCGTTCGGCCGAGACGGCCAAAGCCGGCCACGTGGCGCCGGCGCGCGACAGCGAGCGCCCCGGCCCGTAGAAGCGGGTCAGCGCCACCAGATAGACCACCAAGGTCGAGAACTCCATCTGTCCGCCGAAGACCAGATAGCCGCCGACGATCAGGATGGCCGAGCGCCCGGCGGCGGCGGCCAGCTGAGTCACGGGAGCCGACCCGAACTGGGCGAGGCGGTTTTTGAGATGGCAGGCGAGCAGGCGGCGGTTGCGGCTGCGGAATTTTTCGATTTCGTAGGCTTCGCTACGGAAAAACTTCACGATGGAATAATTACGCAGCGACTCTTCGAGGCCGGCGGCCTGACGGTCGGCCTCGCGCCGCGTCTCGCGCACAATCCGCCGCACCGCGCGTGATAGATACCACATCGGCCCGGCGGCCAGAAGCCCCACGCCCGCCGCAATCAGCGTCAGCGGCAAGTTGAGCGCCAGTAGAAGGATGGCAAGGAAAAGCAATTGGAACGGGGCTTGAAACCCCTGCCGCATGAGCGTCTCGACCGTCCGACGCAAGGCCGCCACGTCGCTTTGGATGCGCGATTCGAGCCACCCCGTGGACTGCCGCACAAAGAATAGGTAGTCCTGCGCAATTACCTTCCGGAACAGGTCCTCGTGCAAATCGCTCACCATACCGTAGCACGACCGGCCCAGAAGATATTGACACCCAAACTCCATCAGACTTTTCAGAACCGCCAGCGCGAACATGGTCCCGGCGATGATCCAGAGCGCGCCTTCGCGGTGGGTCCGGGCACGCTCGCGAAGCCAGTGGCCGGCGCGCGCAAACTGCGACTCGAACGGCGCGATCACGCGCTTCCACGACCGCTCCAGCGGCTGAAGCGCACGAACACCTGCGGGTGGTCGGGCACGCGGGCCGGCGGCCGGCGACTCAACCGAAAGGGTGCTGCCGAGCACCTCGACGGCCGGCTTGAGAAGCAGAAGATTGCAAAAACCGAGCAGACTGGCAAACAACAGTCCGAGCGCGGCCAGAACCAACGCAGGCCGGTAGGGCCGCGCGTAAGTCAGAATTCGGCCGACGCCGCGCCTCCCCGCGCGCGGCTTTGCTTTGCGGGAAATCCGTTTTTGCACATCAGGCATGTTGTCGGTTCTATGCGTTGAAACCCGCATCCCGTTGGCTGGAAATCTTTCTGCCCATAAAGAACAGACAAAAGACGCTGCACCTCAGCGCTTAATCCTTCAATGCCAAGCGAACTTCTCAAACCCTAAAACTACGCACCTCACCCCTCATCTTTTTATTCCTCAATCACCGTTCATCCTTCCTCCCGCATTCCTCATCCCTCTCACCACAGGTTCGTCCCCTCCGTCGTGTAGGTGGCCCGACCGTGTTTGACGCCTTTTTGGGCGATAAGAAGCTCGGCCAGCTGGCGTACGTGCTCGGAAACACCGCGCAAAATGACCACTTCCAGACAATTGTCGTTGTCAAGGTGCACGTGAGTGGCGGCAACCACAAGCCCGCCGTGATGATGCTGGATATGGGCCAAACGCTCGGCCAGATCCCGCTTGTGGTGGTCATAAACCAGAGTCACGGTGGCGGCGAGTTTTTCGTTGGGCCGGCTCCATTGCTCCTCGACCAGCGCATTGCGCACCAAGTCGCGAATGGCCTCCGAGCGGTTGGGATATCCCTTGCGGCTGATGTGCTCATCAAAGCGTTTCAGAAGCTCGGCATTCATCGAGACGGAAAAGCGTTCGACATGAGACATGGCATCACCTCGCGCAGAAGTGCGTGACGGAACGACGGGGGCGGTCCTGCCGGCCGCCTGTCGGACAATTTACAAATTTTTATCAATTGCAGCAAACTGGCAAGCAAAACCGTACTCTCCCTGCGTTTATGTCGTGCACCCCAAGCAAATTCAACAGACCCCTGCGTTTATGTCGTGCACCCCATTGGTCCCATAGGCTTTCCGGTCCAAACATCCAGCCAATTTGCAAAGGCCTTTTCTAACCTCTACGCTCTTGCCTCTACGCTCTATGGTAGTGGCCAAAGTCCATCTTTAACGGTGGAGGGTTGGGTTCCACCCCAACCGTATTTTCGATTTAGACGGTGGAGGGTTGGGTTCCACCCCAACCGCCTTCGGATGCGGTGGAACGCATCCCTCCACGTTACAATCTCGACATAGACTCTCCGGTCCAAACATCCAGCCAATTTGTGGAGGCCTTTTCTAAATAGTAAGGGATTTCCCAACGATTGCACAAAAACAGTGCGACAAAGGTTTTTGCACATAAATTAGGCTAGGCAATTCATTTCCGGTGCAGCGGGATCCGTGGGACTAAGTTATATAATACCAAGAATATATATTTCAAAGCGGTCCGTCCTGTCGTTTGGCATGGCAATTGCTATAATACGATTTTCAAATTAGTGTTACGGGTGAGGCGTCTCACATGGGAATCCAAACACAAGCGAAAACACACAAGAATCGGCGGACGCGATCCGGCTTTTCTTTGCTCGAAATCCTGATTGCTCTGCCCATTCTTGCGCTGGTGAGCATGGCCTTGGTCTCGGGTACTGTCTTTGCCAGCCGGTTGTCGCGCATCGTATGCAATCAGGTGGCGGCAAAGAATATCGCACAAAGTTACTTCGAGAGAATGGCGATTGATGATTTCGACGACGTAACCCCGGCCAACTATCCGTCGGTAACCCTCGCTACCAGTCCGCCGTTATACTTGGACAGCGTCCGCAGAACTCGCTGTACTGTGGATATTGTGATTACAGGTTATGGCAGGGCGGAATCGGGCTCGGCCTCCTCGATCACGGATACGGATGCCTCATGGACCCCCAACGAGTGGACGGGAAACACTGTGCTGTTGATTGGCGGGCGGGGGCGGGGGCAGCGCGCTCAGATTACCGGAAACAGCAACAATACATTGAATTTGAACGCCAAATTGAACCCGACGCCCGATGCAACAACGTGGTATGCCATCAACGGGGGCAAAACAGTTCGGATTACCACACGATGGAGCTATTTGGGCAAGGAATATCGTGCCCGAATCGAATCGTTGGTCATCAATTGGGGCCCCAGACGCTGAGGGACTCTTTCGCAAACGGTGTAAAGGGAATTTTACAATGAACGCATACCGTCCAGCATCGAGAAGGCCCTACGGGGCTGTCCAATGGAGCGCGCGCAATTGCCGTTGCGGAATGACGCTGATGGAGACCCTTGTGGCGGCCTCCCTTGGGGTCATTCTCACGGCATCCCTGATTGCCTTCGCCATGTTCATAGCGCGGTTGAACAAGTCGTCCTTTTCTCAAGTCAAATTTGCCCACTACACCAAACAGTGCATCGAGGACATCGCCCGTGTGATTCGCTATGCCAAGCGCATTACCGTATCGAACGCGGGCAGGCGGCTGGAGTGCATAAATGAGTTTAATATCACCAGCGCAATCTACTATAGCGACGACGACAACAATCCAAATACATTGTCGAATAATCGAATCTACTATCGGGAAAACATCAATGATCCCAACAGTCGGGCAAGAGTAATCGGCCGCTATGTTTCTCCGTTTCCGGGACGCCCGATTTTTGCCTATCTCGATCGCACCAGCGCGGTCGAAATCAATTTTCGAGTGGGCGATCCGAGCGGCCGCGGGTCGGCCGTATATCACCGCGAAACAGGCCCAGGACCGCAGGGCGTGGATGTGCGCACGGCCTTTGGTCCCCGAAACAGTTACCTCGACTAAACCCGGGAGGTCATTCCCATGAAAAGACACCCTTCACCCCAACGCGGAAGCATCTTGGCGGTCACCATGATCATTCTGGCGATTGCCGCCATTGTGGCCGTCGGGCTGGCTTCTCTGGCTGTGTTTCAGTTTTCCGACGTGGCGCGCTACGAAATCTACAAAAACGAATTCGAGGTCGCCGAAGCGGTCTTGGCCAAAGTGTTTGCCGAGATCACGTTTTTGGTCGAATATGCCCATCCGAATCTGGACACGGAGGTCGCCAACATCCGGCCGCCGGTCGTGCCGGGCTATACCGTGCGAAATCTGTCGGTGGTAAAACTATCCGACGGCATGGAAAAGATCACCGACCCCAACAGCATCTGGCGCGGACTGGCCTTGCACATCAAACGCTATCGGATTTCGGCCCAAGTACATCAGGACAGCCGAACCTCCGACCGTTTCAAACACCCGGGGGTGGCGCTGACGCAGGACCTCGATCTGCGGTATATTCCTCTCTACCTGTTTGCGATCTTCTATAATTCCGACTGCGAGATTCACCCCGGCGCCGCCATGACCATCAACGGCCGCGTTCACAGCAATGCCATGCTATATCAGGGCTCCGACGGAGCGTCGCTGCGGTTTCGCGACTATGTAACCGTCGTCAAAGAAATACTCCACCAGAGGCACCCGAACAGCGGCCTCGGGCTGTCGAACGGAAATGACTCCTTCTGGAACGGCAGCAGCGATGTAAGCATGTGGAGCGGCAGCCGCTGGATTGACCACAACTTTACGGACTGGGCCAATGTTTCGCAGTCGCGGTGGAACAAGTATGTTTTTGATTCGGCGCACGAGGTGGAGGTGCTCAGCCCGCCCATTCCCAAGATCATGAACGCGCAGGGCAACCTCGATGCCTATCAGCTGATTGAGCGGGCCAATCCCAGTTCGCCGGATGAACAGCCGGGAAGCAGTCTCCGGCAGGAAAAATTTGAATACAAGGCGGACCTCAAAATCCTCAAGAATCCTTCCACGGGAGCCGTGGAAGGATATAATGCCGGCGGCAGCCTGGTTCCCCTTACCTATCCCGACCCTGCCAATCCCAAAGCCACCAAAAGTATAGTCAGCCAAACCACATTTTGGGACGCCCGTGAAAACAAAACTGTCAGCACCATAGATGTCAACATCGCCAATCTGATTGAAAGCGGGCGGGCGCCGGAAAATGGTATCCTCTACGTATCCAATGAAGGGGCAAATGGTGTGGTGCGTCTAACCAACGCGTCCCGCCTGCCCAGTAATGTGTTCAACGGTTTTACCGTCGCAAGCGATGACCCGATGTATGTCAGGGGCAACTACAACACCGTGGATAAAAAATTCTCTCTTCTGGCCTCCGACTCCATCACGGTTCTTTCCAACTCTTGGAATGACGCGAATAGTCCCAATGCGAACTGGGCCAGCCGGAATGCCTCCGATACTACGGTCAATAGCGTTGTGTTCCAAGGAATTGTTCCCACGCAAGTTTCCGGGGGAACCCAGCGGTACAGTGGCGGCGTGGAAAACTACTTCCGCTTTTTGGAAAACTGGTCCGGACGCACCTTTACCTTCAACGGCTCTCTGGTGTGTTTGTGGAACAGCCGAAAAGCCACCGGCTGGTGGCGATACGGCAACCCGGTCTATACGGCACCCACCCGCACATGGGCGTGGGACCCCATCTATGGCGGCCTCAATGGTCCGCCCGGCACCCCTCGCGTGTATAACATCCTGCGGAGAAACTGGAACATTCGGAGTCTGTAAGTAACCGGGATTGAGCCTTTGGAGTGCGCGCAGCCATGCTGCCGCTTTCCTTTGGTTCTCGAGGAAAATGGCTTGGTGTTGTCTAAAAAGGGCGTTTGGCAGCGCGGGGCGTCGAAAAACAAAGCGTCAACACAGTTGTGCGCACTCGAGAAAGTTGCCTCTGTGGTGCGGATACCGCGGTGGGATTCCGGTTTTTGCAAGAAGGTTGCTTGTTTTATTCCTCCCCTGACCCGCCTTCCTCAGAATCGTCGGCGGCTGTTTTTTCCGCTTTGACCTCGGGCCGCAGCGTTGGGAAAAGAATCACATCGCGGATCGAGGGCGAATCGGTGAGCAGCATGGCCAGACGGTCTATGCCGATGCCCAGACCGCTGGCCGGCGGCATGCCGTATTCGAGCGCGCGAACGTAGTCCTCGTCCATATCTTGGGCTTCTTCGTCGCCGGCGCGTTGAAGGGCCACCTGCTCCTCGAAGCGGCGATACTGCTCTTCGGGGTCGTTGAGTTCGCTGTAGGCGTTGGCGATCTCGAAGCCGGCGGCGAAGACCTCGAAGCGCTCGGCCACCAGCGGCTCGTCGGCGCTGCGTTTGGCCAGCGGGCTGACTTCGGCCGGAAAGTCGTAGACGATAATCGGGCCCACAAGCAGGTCTTCGACACGCTGCTCGAATGCGTCCATGATCAGGCGGGCGGTGGATTTTCCGGCGGCATGCTCCGGCGGGACATTCAGCGCCCGCGCCACAACGTCGGGCGGGTCGCTCCACGACAGACGCGAACCGATCTTTTCTTCGATCAGTTCGAGAATTTTCGCCCGGCGCCACGGCCGCGCGAAATTCAACACCGCGCCTTGATAAGGAACAGTGGTCGTGCCCAACACCTCGAGGCAGACCGACTCAAGAAGCCGCTCGGTCAGGTCCATCGTGTTGCGATAGTCCCAGTAGGCGGTGTAGAGTTCGAGCATCGTGAACTCGGGGTTGTGCTGGGTCGAGATGCCCTCGTTGCGGAAATTGCGGTTGATCTCATAGACCTTCTCGAAGCCGCCCACGACGAGGCGCTTGTGGTAGAGTTCCGGGGCGATCCTCAAATAGAGGTCCATGTCGAGCGCGTTATGATGGGTGATAAAGGGCCGTGCGGTCGCGCCGCCGCGCACAGGCTGAAGCATCGGCGTTTCCACCTCGATGTAGCCGGCTGAGTCGAGGAAGCGCCGGATGGCGGAGATCATGCGGCTGCGCAGCAGAAAGGTGCGGCGCACGTGTTCGTTCATTATCAGGTCGGCGTAGCGCTGGCGATAGCGCGTCTCGATGTCGCGCAGGCCGTGCCATTTTTCCGGCAGCGGGCGGACCGACTTGGTCAGCAGCATAAGTCGTCTGGCAAGGAGGGTCACCTCGCCGGTCTTGGTGCGGAAAACGGTGCCGCGCACGCCGACGATGTCGCCCATGTCGAGAAACTCGCGGAAGAGGCGGTAGCCGGCCTCGTCGGTTTGGTCCGGGCGCACATAGACTTGAATTTTGCCCGCGCCGTCGAGCAGATGAAAGAAGGCGGCCTTGCCCATGCGGCGGATGGTCATGACACGTCCGGCGAGGGAGACTTCGACGGGACGCGGCGCGTCGGACTGCGGCTCGGACGCCGCACCGCCGTGCGCCGCTTCGCCTTTCTTTTCAAATTCCTCAAACTCTGCGATGGCCTGCGCGCTGGTGTGCGTAACTTCGTAGCGACGCGGATACGGCTCGATGCCCGCGGCGCGCAACGCGGCCACCTTGCCATACCGCCCACGAATAATCTCGTTGTGATCGAAAAGATTGATGGTTGTCACTTAAACCTCCAATAAGTTGGCACGTCCCCGTGCGTTTCCAAAGAGGCGTGGAAGATTATGACGGAACAAGAATCGCCGGATGTGGACCGCCGTCTTGAATTTTTTCAACCGCATTACGAAAACCCGCTTCGATGAGAGGGATAAGAGACATGGGGCCCGCTGGCAACCAATTCTTGTAGCGGCTCCCTTTCCCATTCGAGAAGCTGTTACGCCAAACAGGTTTTCTGTCGTTTTTTTGCCACCGGCGCGGTCGGATTCACCGCCGTTTGAAAACGACTACACGGTTTGTGTTGGTTCCTTTCTCCTGATTGGAGACTCCCCAGCAGTGGGAGGTTTTTGTAAATTGTTGATCATTAATGAGGACAAAGACAGGCTCCAAGCCTGCTGCAATTCCGCACGGCAATACCATTTCTTCCAGTTTCACTTTGCCGTTTCGAACTTCACCCACCTCAAAGGCCACATGGCCGCCTCTAACCAGAACCCGTGCAATCTCGCAGAACACTTCCTTCATCGCGGATTGCCAAGCATCCAGTCTTTTGGTTACAGTAATGGGGACCTTCTCGGGATCAATGCCACAGAACCAGCAGCGCAGCCAGTTGTCCTGCGCATAGTCCACCACGTCCAAGAACGGTGGCGAAGTTACCACAAGATGGACAGAATTGTCGGGTATTTCCGGCGTGTGAGCCGCTGGTTGGGTGAGCAGAATCGCACGTTGGGAATGCTTCTTCAGAATCGCACGCGTCTCCGGGTCGCAATCGGCCAACAGCATCCGCGATTTTCGCAGAATAATCGAGGGGACATCGCGAAACGGGGGCTTTTGCCTTCTTTCCGCATTAATTTTTTTTTGGGCGGAAACTGAAACCGCTTGATTTGGAGGCAACGTATAAACGGAAAAAAAACCAGATGAATGACCCGTAAGGCGATTGACCGCAACCATTTGGATCCACGCATCCACGAAATCGGCATTGCCTGAGGCGCGACGCGCGAGCAAATACTTTTTCAATGCACAAATCATCTCGAGCGTTTTCGGATGATAGAAAACGAGGAGATCTCGGGGAAATTCATCCCAATCGCAAAAGTTAATCTCCCGCAAACGGGTTGCGATTTGTTGCAGACTGGGCGGATTCAACCGCGGCGCCACCAAAATGAGGCTGAGCGGATTTGCGTCACAGCCCATGGGAATGCGCTCCATTAATGCGGCCTCCAGCAAGGTGGTTCCTCTTCCCATGAAAGGATCATAAACCACGTCGCCCCGGCGGGTCAGGCGCTCAATAAAAAAATGAGGCAGCTGGGGCTTGAAGCACGCACGATACGAGATCTCATGAAGACTATGGGCTGCGCGTTGCTTTGCCGTCCAGAATTCGTTGGTATATGTTTCAACTCGAACCGTTCTGCCGGAAGGTTCAAGACTTTCTGTGCAGGATACTACGGTTGATCTTCCGAATTCTGAGAAACGCTGGAACTCGCTTCGGAGCTCATCCGCTTTCAAACAGGGTTTTCTTCGCGGTGATGGCTCAAGTAATGATAATTGTCCGGCGGTTGGCATTGGCTAATTACCTTTGAGAAGGCGATGGGCCTTTGCACGGGAAATCTTTGTGGTTGTACCAAGTTCACCAGAATCCCACCACTCCCGGACTTGCGTGGCTGATATAATCCAGAACGGAACTTCATCGCACAATAATACTCCGTTTGGATTCTTGGCCATATGGCTTCCTCAACGCACTATTGCAACTGCCGGAAGCCAATTATACTCTTCGCTTTAAACTTACAGCCAATTTGCAAAAATCTTTTCTACCCTCTACCCTCTTTGCCTGTTGCCAAAGGCCCCGCGAGACAATGGAGGGTCGGGTTCCACCCCGACCGCATAGCCCATTTAGACGGTGGAGGGTCGGGTTCCACCCCGACCGTATTCGGATGCGGTGGAACGCATCCCTCCACAAGCGGAACTACGATGACCGATGTTTCAACCACATGCTGTTTGAATTTCTTTTCCATTTTATATTCGCGTAAAGGCGCACAGGCAAAGACATACGGTCTTTGACAATTGTGTTCCACCTCACCGATTGATCACATGCGCAAAGTAGCCCGCACCAAACCCATTGTCTATGTTCACCACCGCAATCCCCGAACTGCATGAGTTGAGCATTGCCAGAAGCGCCGCCAGGCCGCCGAACGACGCCCCGTAGCCCACGCTCGTCGGCACGGCGATCACCGGCGCCTCGACCAGTCCCGCCACCACGCTGGGCAACGCCCCTTCCATGCCCGCCACCGCCACGATAACGTTGGCGCTCCGCAGCAACTCGCTCTTGCTCAAAAGGCGATGGATGCCGGCCACGCCGACATCGTGCAATTGCGCCACCGGGCTACCCAGCACTTCCGCCGTGACCGCCGCCTCTTCGGCCACTGGATAGTCGGAAGTTCCCGCTGCCACCACCACCACAAGGCCTTTCTTCCGCGGGATCGGATGATTCTCCTTATACAACGTTCGCGCCGTTTTGTTGTGCCGCAGCCCCTTCACGCGCCGCATCACGTAGCGTGCCGCCTCGGGCGAAATTCGCGTGCAGAAGATATTCTGCCCCGCCCGATCCAGCGCCCGCACAATTTCGACAATGTGCTCGGGCGCTTTGCGCTCGCACAGCACCACCTCGGCCGTCCCCCGCCGCTGGCGGCGGTGCAGGTCCACTTTGGCAAATCCCAAATCCTCATAGCCGACTTGGGCAACTTTTTCCAACGCGTCCTCGACCGACAGGCCGCCGCTGCGCACGGCCTCCAGTATTCGCACTAGTTGCTGTCGCGTCATGCTCATGATTTCAGCTCTCCATCCCTTGGAATTTGCAGTGAAAAGCCCACCGCCTTGAAAGGTCTGACTGCTGGCAATGTGGGCTGGAAGTCAAGTTGGAAATCATTCAACCCGCCGCCCGGGGTACTTTGCCCGATTTTGTGAGAAGGTCATAGCTTTTGGTCGCCGTGGAAGGCGCCCCTCCATAATCCCATTGGAGGGTCGGGTTCCACCCCGACCGCATCGCTCTCGGCAGCGATGACCTTCCCCCGATTTCGGAAGATGCCCCCGCCCGAGGCCATCTCAGGCGCGCGTGCTTCGCAAGATAAAAGAGCAGCGACCGCAATAAGTCGCTGCTCTCGGTGCAACGTTGGATTTCGCCATTCGGCGACAGGACGCGTTCCGCAGCCGCAGGCACTATGGAGCGCTTGGCGTTGGAGCCGGTGTGGTTGCGGAAGCCGCCAGAGCCTTGTTGAGTTTCTTTTGCACGCGCGACTGGAGCCGTGCGGCCCGGCGCCGGTTGATAATCCCCTTGGACTTGGTCCTGCCGATGACACGCATGGCCGTCTGGGCGGCCGCCTTCAACGCATCGGCGTCGGCGCTCTGTGCCGTGGCAGCGACGCGCTTGAGAACGGTTTTCAATGCGGCTTTGGCTGCGCGGTTCCGCAGCCGCCGTTTTTCATTGGTTCGAACACGTTTTTCGGCCGATTTTACATTTGGCACGCCGGGTTACCCCCTTCTATTCGATCTTGCACTTTTCATCCGAAAACGGTCAAAAGTATGGGTTCGCACTTCGCCCGCAAAAATTGAATTGTCTAGTGCCGCGCCCTTCGCCCGTCAAGCGGAAAACATTTGCGATTCTTTCATGGTATTTTAGTGCGAGAGGGGGGACTCGAACCCCCACGGCTCATCACCACCAGATCCTAAGTCTGGCGCGTCTGCCAGTTCCGCCACTCTCGCACGGCAAGATTGCGCAACGGAAGATGACGGTACGGGAACGACCCAAACAATGTCAAGCCTTTGCGCATTTCACCGGCCTGCGATGCAGGCAAAACTATCCGGCATTTTCCCGCCCTGAATCGTGCCCTTCTAACCTGTATCTCTCACATCCATGCGGGCGGCCATGCGGAAAATCCTTTTGCCGCCGGTGTTTTTCGGCCGCTGGATGATGTTGTGACAGTTGCACACTTTCGACGGACAACCCGACGTTGGACAGCAGGCAGAACTGGCCGGATGGCTAATCCCATGAACTGCACGCAGTTCAAAAGGCCGGCAAAACCACGATCACCGCCCCGAGATTGGAAACAGGCTCAGGCATCTTCAGAGACCCCTGAAATCCCCGCTCCGACCGCTCCGGCGGCGTGGTTATTGGCTTGCAACCGAAGACGTTGTGAGAAATGTGCTTCTATGGGTTTGGGCCGGATTCTGCGGGGCGATTCTTGCCCGTCGCCGATGGCGACATCGTTTTCAGCGGCCAGATATTTAGATGGCCGTATTCGCACTTGACGGTGTGGGCCATCTGGCGAAGGCCGATCCAGCCGGAGTGGGTATGCACGGGGCCGAAGGTTTTGCCGTCGTCGTCATAGGCCACGGACACAATGTCGTCCACCATGAGGCGGATCATTCCGCCGCGCTTGTAAATCCGGATGGTCTGAAACACATCGGGCGGGCCATTGACGACAAGATCCGTTCCCACAGCCACCAGATGAAAGCCCTTGTTTTTGCGCACATGCGCCGTGCCGCGGTCGCCCGCCCAATAGGAGATGTGATAGCAGTTGATGTCGCTGCTGTGATACTGGGCGAAAATGCCGGTGCGCGGTTTGATCGGCGGCTCAAAAATATTTTCCCCGTTCAGCCCCCGCGCATTGAAAAACACAATGTTCAATCCCTGCTTCCGGTTTTCGGGTTTCACGGTAAATTCGAGCAGGAAATCTGCCGGCACCTCCCGCGTCAGCCAGCAGACCAGATGATTGGCATTGGCCTCGGATTGGGTCGAACCCGCCTCGCTTTCCAAAAGAAGAGATCCGCCTGCGATGGTCATGCGCTTGCCGCCTTCCAGCCGCCAGTCTTTCAAGGTCTCCGTGCTCTCGAATGAGGTCTGATACACCGGATGATCCCAGTCCACGTCGTCCGGGATGAACTTGTAGCCGGTCGGCAGTTCCTGCGGCGGAGGCGGTGGGGTTTTAGGTGCAGCAGAAGGGCGGGCGGCAAAAAGAACCGGCTGGAAGACCACTAAAAAACAGCCAATTCGCACAATCGCGGCCGCTTTCGCATGTTTCTTGTAATGCACAACCTCTTTTGCTCTCGCTCCCATTGGTCATCCCTCGCTCTCGATGTCTTAATGCTTTGGAGTGTTTACAAAACATTGCAACGGAAAGAACCTCATGCGGTTTGTTGCCGCGCCCGTTCCCGTGCCTTGGCCTCGGCCATGCGTCGCTGATAATCGCGGGTTTCGCGCACCACAATGCCGGCCAGAAATATAAGTCCAATCAGATTGGGAAACGCCATGCAGGCGTTGAGAATGTCGGCCACGGTCCAAACCAATTGCAATCCCCCGACTGCGCCGACAAAGATCAGGCAACAAAACACCCAGCGATAGGGCATGACGGCGCGCGGCCCCAGCAAGTATCCCCACGACCGGTCGCCATAGTAAGACCACCCAATCATGGTCGAGTAGGCAAACAACGCAAGGCTGATTGCCACAATCCAGCGGCCCACCCCGCGCAGCACACTCTCGAAAGCGCTCATCGTCAGCGTCGAACTGGTCGGCACCGGATACGGCTCGCCTTTGGCGTTGAGAAACGGACGCGTCGGGTCGGCCGGGTCGGCCACAACCAGTTGGCCCTTGAACTGTGGCAGGACGATCCGTTCCCCAGACGGCCCTACATGGCCTTGATACAGGGCCGGTTGCCCGATGCCTCCCGGCCCAAACAAGAGGCGGCCGTCCTCGCCTTTGACCTGCCAGACGCCGCTGACCAAAATTGTCAGACCTGTGATGCTGCACACCACGAGGGTGTCCGTGAACGGTTCGAGCATGGCCACGTAGCCTTGGCGGACTGCCTCGTTCGTGCGTGCAGCGGCATGAGCAATCGGCGCGCTGCCCAGCCCCGCCTCGTTCGAGAAAATGCCGCGCGCCACGCCTTTCTGAATGGTTTGCTGCACTACCAGTCCGAAAAAGCCGCCGCCTACAGCCACCGGCGTGAATGCATAGTAGAACACTTGTCGGAACGCCTCGGGAATCCGGTCGGCATGGACAACGAGAATGATCATCGCGCCGCCGGCATACAGCAGGCACATTATCGGCACCAGATACGAGGCCACGCGGCCGATTCTCCGGATGCCGCCGATGATGACCAACCCGGTCATCACGGCCAGAATCAGTCCCAGCGCCACTTTGAAAAACGGCAGTCCGCCGACAATGGGAATATTGGGAGCGAAACCGCGCGCCGCCCACGCCTCGCCGACAAGATTGCGGATGCCGTCCACCACCGAATTGGCCTGCACCATGCAACCGATGCCGAACGAGGCCACTCCGGCGAACAGGGCGAACAGGACGGCGAGCCACTTCTGCCCCAGCGCCCGATCGAGATAATACATCGGGCCGCCGCTGACCGTGCCGTCCGGGTTGAACGTCCGATATTTCAGCGCCAGCGTGCAGCAGGTGTACTTGGTTGCCATACCCACGGCCGCCGTTACCCACATCCAGAACAGCGCGCCCGGCCCGCCCCACGAAATCGCCGTGGCCACGCCGGCAATGTTGCCGATGCCGATCGTGGCCGACAGCGCCGTGCACAGCGCCTGAAAGTGCGACACATCGCCCGTTTCTTCCGGCCGATCGTATTTGCCGGAGACAATCTCGAGGCTGTGCCGGAAACCGCGGATCTGAATCAGACGCAACCGAAACGTCAGATACAGTCCGGTGCCCACGAGCAGGCAAATCGTCACCGGACCCCAGACAAAATTGTCAATGCGGTCAAGCGTGGGTGTGATGTGGTCGAGCATCTCCTTGAGCGTCATGGCAGTTCCTATGGAGGAGGATTTATCGGGTCAGAACCGAGATGGCTTTTCGATAGTGCTGCTCCATATTGAAATGAACGGCCACGGTTTGGGCTGCGTTGCGCCGAATGGCAGCCAATTGACCGGGAGAGTCGGCGAGCGCAAGGATTTTTTGCACGCAAGCCTCGGTATCGGCGGTATCGAGCAGAACGATGTTCTCGCCGTCGCGGAAAAGATCGGGCGGCAGCGCGGGTGTGGCAGCATGAAGACAGACCATGCCCGTCGCCATCGCTTCGAGCAAACCCGTGCGCAATTCCGTCCGACCTTGCAAGGATTCATGGTCGAGCAGACTGACATGAAAGTCGGCCTCGGCCATCAACCGGCGCAGCTGCTCGACGGGCACACGCCCGCGATAATCCACATATTCATGGCGAAGCGCCGCCGGAAGGTGCCGCTTGATTTCCCCTTCCCTGCGGCTGGCCGCGCAGCCCAAAACACGAAACACCGTGGGGTAGAAATTACCGGTCACGATCAGGCGGGAAGGCCGCCGGCGATTGATCGCCTCAAGAATTGGCAGAAAACGCTCCAGACCATGCCACCAAAGCAACTCGCCATGATAAAGAAAGATAAGCGGCGCCGCGGAGCCGCCCGCCGGACTTACCACATCTGACTTCGCCTGCCAACCGGCGGCCGGATCGGGGCAATTCCACACGCAATGCACACGGGGCTCCGCCAGCCCATAGCGCCGGGCAATATGGATGCGGCCGGCCAAAAGAAACACGCGTGTTGCGCAGCGAAAAATAATCCAATTCATCGCCCCCAGCACCGTCCGAAGCACCGGACGGTCGCACAGGTCCACGGCATCCATCGAGAGAAACAGCGCCGTGCGCCGCCGCCACAGCCGCGCCCACACCATCCCGAGGAGCAATTTCCAGAGATACGTCGGCCGGTCGTCCTTGGAAACATTCACCAGCGTCCAATCGGCGCGTCGAACCTGCCGCAGAAAGGTCGAGAACGTATGGGTGGTTTCGACCTCGTGGCCGTCGAGCGCCATGAGGCGAGCCCATGACTTGACAATGGCATCTATCGGCATGAAAAAAAGAACTTTCACCAGCCCGTCTTCCCGGCGGATACTCCGACCACCGGTCTGTTGGGTAGCCGCCCAATAGGAAAAGAGCAATAGCGATTTTTTGTAAAAAAAGGCTTGACATTTTTTTCACCCGCGGTTCATATTTTAGCTAGGTTTATTGGGCGAAAGGGGGTTATATACAACCCAGACAGTTGCGAGATACCCGGGCAAACACCACGACTTTCACCACGACCAATTCCTTCCACGACTTGCATCAAGACCTGCATCTTAGTCTCTTCATCATCGGTATCCTTAATTCCTAAAATGCCGGCGCTAACGCGTTTCCGGGCATGAAATGTCGGAACGTGAACAAGAGTTTCTTTCTTCAGGGTTAGAGCCGGAAGGAGCGTTGGCAGCAGAGGCCGATTAACATTGGAACGGCGGGAGAACACATTTTTAGCCATTCGACAATCAAATCATGAAAACGCTCGAACCTATCGCCGGCATCGGCGGAATCGTCGAGCGGTGGACCGGCCGGTCGCCTGTGAGGCACATCGTGGCACGCGTGGTACTAGCGGGGTGGATGGACGCGCTATCTTCGGGCCGCGATAAACCTCCGGCACAATCCGGCCAAATAAGATTAACCGGCGCAGAAAGGAGGTGTAAAAGGCAAGGGCTGTATCGGTTGGCGCAATGTCGAGGGTGGAGACGTTGTCCGACCGAAGAATGAAACACACATTTCTCCGCCCAACCACGAAAGGAGACGAATGATGTCAGAAACAAGGATGAAAGCAATCGTAGCGGGTCTGGCCGTGGTGATGGTGCTTTCGGTTGCGGCGCCGACGGTGGTGCTGGCGTCGCAGAACTCGCACCAGTTCAACCAGTCGTGGTTGATATTGGGGCCGTATTACCGGAAAAACACGGGTGCGGATCCGGGCGCAGCGAACATCGCGCTGGACTACATCACCGACGGCATCATCAAGCAGGAAACGTACATTCCGCGGCTCGGCGATGTGATCAACACCAACTATGCGTTGCCGGAATGCGGGAGTTTTTCGTTTGTCTGGCGGACGCGGGCCAACGGCTTTGATGTCCCCACAGTGTTCGAGTATAATGTTCCCGTTGTTGACGGCTGCACCGTGGATATTCGCGGGAATCAGACGCTTATCAACTCGGACGGCTCGAACTCAGCTGTTGACTATCCAGTGGGTGTGTTTAATCAGGGTGCGGGCTACAGCGCCACGACCAACCCGCAGGACAACAACCGGTTGAACCACACGGTCATTTATGCGTGGGCGTGGGTCAACAACAAGACCGGTGCCAACATCACGGGCGCGCGTTTCGGCCCCAACGCCGACGACCGCATCGAAATTCTCATGGACGGTGTGGTGCGGTGGGCCAACGCGGGCGGTTCGACCTACTCGATTCGCAACCGCGTGACCACGGCGTCGGGTTCGTTCACGATCACTCCGGGCAAGCACTTGGTGTTGTGCAAGGTGTTCAACGGCACGGGCGGCTACTACTTCCGCTGCCGGTTCCAGAGCGGCTCGACAACGGGCGTCAACCAAGCGGCCGGCATTACGCCAGACCGGCTGGAGTGGACGTTGGACGGCTCGGGCTATCAGTATCCGATACCGGCCATACCGGCCAATGCCGCGACAGCCTATCGTGTTGTGAACCAGTATTTGAGTTACACGGCGGGGCAGCCGGTGCGTGTGGATGTGCGGGTGACGACATCGTCCGGCCATCCGTCGCCGGTCCTGCGAGAGTTCCCCCCGCAAGGGTGGACTATTTCCGGCACGACGGTGACGAAAGGCGTCGCTACGGTGATCACGACCACAACGGTGGCCGGCTATACGGGCCAAATCATCCACTGGAATGTGGGTCCGATGGACCACTCGACCACGAACGTGGCGTGGCTGACCTACTATGTGACGCCGCCGATTGGCTCGACGGCCAACGGGGTGTGCACCGGTACGATAGTCTCAGACATCTGGCGCGAAATCGGAACCGGATTCAACGCCTCAATGGGGACGGTGCTTCGGGAGCAGACGATCTACGGGCCGAAGCCGGCGCTGGGGATTTTTGAGTGGGCCGGCGATTATGGCGGGGCGGAGCGCTGGGGTTCGGGGTTCACGCCGCAAGCCTATCCGCCTCTGTTCTCGACGCCGCGCACGGGCGACCCGGCTCTGACGGGCCGCAGCACGTTTGCCGGAGGCGTTTATACGGTTTCCGCTTCCGGTCACGACATTTGGGACAACGCCGATGCCGGTCACATTCTGGCCAAGCGGGTTACGGGCGATTTCATTCTCAAGGCCGACATTACGTGGACCAGTATCCCCGGTCTGAACGGCACGACGGGTCCCAACCCCTACCGCACGGACGGCACAAACTGGGTTAAGGCGTTTGTGATGGTGCGCAACAACATTTCGGCCGGTTCTGCACACGCCGATTCGGGCATCCGCAGTTACTACTTTGTGGCGACGGCGGGAGCCGACGGCGACTTCATCACGCAGTGGCGGCCGACGACATGGGGGACGATGAGCAGTTCGGCCAACCGCGACCGGACAATTCAAGACGACTTCTGCACGACACCGCCGACGCCGCTTCCTGTGCCCATCATCCGCCGGGGCAACATCTACCAAGCCCAGCAGATGTATCTGGGGCAGTGGATTCCGCATCGGCAGGGCTGGCAGACGGTGACGGATCTGACCCAGCCCAACGTGCTGGCGTGTCTGGCCGTAACCAGTCACGACAACCGGACGACGGCGACGGCGAAGTTCGAGAACGTGGTGCTGTCAGCGTTGTCGGTGTCCAATGCCACGCGGAGCGTGCGGGGGCCGCTGCCGCTGTATCCGGATCGCTACACGTCGCAGGGCATTCAGGGGCGGATATTCCTGAAGCACGGCGGCGGTGCGCCGGCGGTGATTACGGTGCGCGAGGTGGCTCCGGCTGGCTGGACGGTTACGTTGCCCAGTCATGGCGGTACGATCAACGGGACGACGATCACGTGGACGCTGGCGAGCTTTGCTGCCGACACGACGTTGACCTACTGGTTGCTCCCGCCCAGTCCGGATGAGATCCTGCCGGCGATCTGGGGTACCGGCGTGGTCACGGATCAGACCAACAGCTTCACGTTTAACGTCGGCGGCATTACTGTGGCCGAGGCTTATCTCGTTCATACGTTCCAGCATGGGCGCTATCCGACGTCAGACTATGCCGGCTGTGAGGATACGCACATTGTGATGTATCGCTCGCGCGACGGCGGCCATCAGGGGTCGGGTCGAAACGTTGGCTGGTATGGCAACTTCGAGGAAGGCACGGGGCGGTCGGGCGCGACGGCGGATGCCCGCGGCGACCACAAGACAATGTTGATCAAGTTCAACATCGCTTCGATCAGCCCGGCGGCCACCGTCTTTGACGCCAAGTTGATGTTGCGCCAGTTGACCAGCCGCAACATTGGCTTTGGCGGTGCGGTGGGGACGGCCAGCGGCACCAAGCATGTGCTGTATGCCGCCAAGGTCAACAAGTCGTGGGGCGAAGGCCGCGGCACCGACGGCGCCGACGGCACCTACGGCAACAAAGGCGAGGCGACGTGGTTCTGGGCGCGGGAGATCGAGTCGCCCTGGACGTGCGGCGGTTTGCGCGGCGGTGCATCCGACTGCGACCTGCCGGAGTCCTCGGCGGAAATCTCGTCTACGACCGTGAACACGTGGATTACCTGGAACGTGACGCGGATGGCGACGCAGTGGGTTGCCTCCCCGTCGAGCAACCACGGCATCAAGATCTCGCAGGATGCCCGCAACACCACCGAGCCGTATCCGGCGACGTGGGGCTGGATTCCGGGGATTGCGCAATTTGCCTCGCGCAACAACGGCACGGTGGCCAACCGGCCGATTCTGGCGGTCAAGGCCTATGTGCCGTTCACCTTGGGTGCGCAGCACTGGGAGCTCTACCGCTGAGAGCGGGCTGGAGCGGCCTTGCGCCGGTGACGGCGCTGGTTGAACAACCTCAAGGGCGGGTGATTTCCAAATCACCCGCCCTTTTTTCACGCCCGCTTGCCGCAGAGGTCGGAAGCGGTGGGCCCGGAAGTAAGGAATGAGGCAGGGGGCGGCGGTATAGGTTGGTAAAACTGTACGACCCCTTATTGCTACCCCATTTATTTATGGACGGTCGCCTTGCACGCCCACCTCATTTAATTCCTGCCGACCATATCGCATTCCGTCCCAACCCTATTTCCTTTCCGATACCATGGAAGGTATTCTTCCATTGGACGGTAGTAGGTTAATATTGGCGACGTTATAGTCTTACTGGAGGATCAAGTTGTATCAAGGTTGATCATAAAACGGTTGCACTGCCCTGCCGTTTTAGGCCCAATAAATGCCGGCGTTGTGTTCGTGTATGTGTGGGAAACAGACCCGCGAAATATGTAGACTGTTCTTTTTTTGCAACTGCCTTGGGACCGCAGAAAGTCTCAAAGCGGTTTGTTGGTGCAGCCGGAAAGGAGAGATCCAATGAACATCAGCCGACGCCTGAAACATGCGGTGATAACGCTCGGATTTTGTTTTGTGTTTGCGGCAGCCGAATCGAGTGCGGCAGCCGCGCCGCCGAATCCGCCCACACTGCCGGTCGCTGACGCGAAAGCGCTGTCGGCGGAAGATCGCATGCGAATCGAGCAGGCCATTCCACCGGCGGCACCGGTGACGCCCAAAAAACCCCGCCGGCTTCTTCTTTTCGATCTCAACGTCGGCTATCCGGGTCATCGCTCGATCGCGCACGCCAACTATGCTTTTATGCGTATGGGCGAGAAGACCGGGGCCTTCCGCGCCGAGGTCAGCCGCGATCCTTCGGTCTTTCAACCCGAATCACTCAAGCAGTTCGACGCCGTGGTGTTCAACAACGTGGTGGGCAATCCGTTCAGCGACGCCGCGCTGCGCAAAAGTTTGGAGGAGTTTGTGCGCGGGGGCGGCGGTCTGCTCGGCATTCACGGCACCACGTTTGCCTTCACCATCTGGCCGGGGGCAAAAGAGGACTGGCCGGAGTTCGGCGTGATGCTGGGCGCGCGCGGCGGCTCGCACCGCCAGAGCGACGAGCATGTGTATATCAAACTCGATGATCCCGCCCATCCCCTCAATGCTCCATTTGGCGGCAAGGGTTTTGAATACCGCGATGAGTTTTTCCGCGTCCACGAACCCTATTCGCGCGAAACTCTTCGCGTCCTTCTCAGTATTGACACGGAAAAAACTGATCTAAACCAAGGCAGGCAGTTCGGTAACACGGTGCGCGCGGACAATGACTATGCGCTGGCGTGGGTCAAAACCTACGGGCAGGGCCGCGTTTTCTATTGCACCATCGGCCACAACCCGTATGTGTTCTGGGACCCGCTGATGTTGAAGTTCTATCTGGGGGCGATCCAATTTGTCCTTGGCGATCTGGAGGCTTCGACGGCGCCGAGCAGTGCGCCGCCCGGGACGGACACAAAGCCGACGGCGCGAAGATAGCGCTTACCTCCATGGCGTGTTTGGCACTGTTGACAGCCCCGAACCCGGCGGTATCGAATAGCCCGCGTTGTGGGACATGAAGAAAATGGGTCCATTATTACTAAAAGCGGGACTGAAAAACAGCGTGCTGAAGTTCGATCTTCGTGCATGAAATAAATCCTTCGCGCTGTCAATGTGCTGTTTCGTGGCTATCATCCACCAAATCCTCCCCAATCTCGAATTCGGCGATGCCATCGGCAATTTCGCCTTGTTGCTCCGCCGGCTGTTGCGCCAGATGGGCCATCGCTCTTCGATCTATGCCCGGTTTATTCATCCGCGGCTGCGGCTGCGGGCGCGTTCGCTGCGCGCCGCCCGCCGGCTGTTCCACCGGCCTGATGTGGTGTGGATGTATCACTACTCGACGGCCTCCGAAATCACGCCGCTGATCCGGACGGTGGCCGGACCGCTTCTGGTGATTTATCATAGCGTGACGCCGCCGGCGCTCACACTCGACGGTGCCGGCGGGCTGGCTGCACGGTGCCATATCGCCCAAGACGCCCTGCGCAGTCTGGCCGGCGTCGCGTGCATCGCGGCCGGCGTCTCGGAATACGACCGTACCCAGTTGGTCGCGGCCGGTTTTCGCACCACCGAGGTCCTGCCGATTGTCCTCGACGACGCGCGGTTTGCGGTCAAACCCAACCCGTCCATTCTGCGGCGGTACGAGGATGGATATGTGAACTTTTTAACGGTGGGCCGCGTGGTGCCCCACAAGAAAATCGAAGACGTGATTGGGGTTTTCCACTACTATCACGACGCGATTCAACCGCGCTCGCGGCTATGGGTGGTCGGCGACCTGTGCGCCGCCCCCGCCTATGCCGAACAACTTGCCGGCTTCTGCCGCTATCTCGGACTGGGCGACGTGTGCTTCACGGGCAAAGTGGCCCAGCGCGATCTGATTGCCTTCTACCGCGCGGCCCACGTCTATCTTTGCATGAGCGAGCACGAGGGGTTTTGCGTTCCGCTGCTCGAAAGCATGACGCTCGGAGTTCCGGTGATTGCCTACAAATGCGCGGCGGTGGCGGAGACGTTGGGCGATGCGGGCGTGCTGGTGCGCGAAAAACGCTTTGACGTAATCGGCGAGATGGCTCACTTGCTGGTCAGCGATTCGGCACTGCGCCGCCGCATTGTCGAAAAGCAGCGGCTGCGGGCCGCCGAGTTCCGCGAAGAGGCTTTGCGCGACAAACTGGCCGGACTCCTCCGGCAGGTTGTCCCGACATTGTAGCCGGCGAGACCCTTCTGCCCGCTACGCGCCTACTGATGCGAGGCGGGGAAGAACGTGTAGCTGATCCAGATCAGGAGTCCGAGAAGCACGACGCCCAGAATCAGACTAACTGCCACGAGCTTCTTTTCGATCGGCAGCAGAGGCTCCTGTTCCATTTTCTTCAGTTCATCCGATAGTTTCGGCTCTTCCATGCAGGCCGTTCCTCCCTGCGTGCTATGCTCCCGCGATCGGCGGCTTGACTCCGTGGAAGAATATCCAGGAGATGAACAGACCGATCCAGATGATGAATCCAAACAATGCAATCACATAGACCAGTGCAAGGCGTCCGATGCCCTCTTCCCACAGTTTCTTGAAATTGGAAACCAGCCCGATGGAGAAGAACGTGAGGGCAAAGAACAGTTTTCGAAACACGTCCACCTCGCCGCTGGCCGTCTTCGCCGCATCCTTCAGTTGCGGCAGCGCCAGCACAATTACCAGCATGACCACAAAGGTCAGAAAGTAGCCGATCACGAACTTCGGAAAGCGGTTCCAGATTTCTCCCGCCCGGACTTTTTCTCCCGGCTTCGGATCCACTTTGGTTGTCCAGATGATGGCCAAAATGAAGGCCCAGATGCCGATAAAAATATCTATGAAGATTTTCACGGTGGTGGCTGTGTTCAACACCCAGCCTTTCTCGAAGTTCACGCCTTGCGCCGCCTGTTTGGCCAAAATCAGCGACTCGACAATCTGGCCGCTGGCCACCGCCGCCCCGTCGGTCTTTACCGCCAAACCCATCCATGCGCCCGCCACCATCGGCTCGTGCGGCAGGAGCTCGGCCGCCACAAAGGGCAGGAACACCAGTTCGACCACCGCAAAAATCACCACCAGCGACGAGACCATGATCGGCACGATGGGCCGTGCGCGAATCGCTCCCCCCGTCGCAATGGCCGCCGACACGCCGCAGATGGATATTCCCGAGGCCAGCGGCGCGGCCCACTCGCGGCTGAACTTGAAATATTTTCGTGCCAGAAAATACACCAGCGCCCAGTAGATCAAATACGCCTCGACAATGGCGCACAAGCCCCGAAACATCACCGCCGTGGCCAGACCCAACTGCTCGGCCGCCTTCACGCCCAGACCCGTTCCCAAGATGACAATGGCAGACTTGATAAACCACTCCGGGCGCGTGGCCTCGCGCAGGGCGTTCGCCAGCCCCGGAATAAAATTGCCGATAAACAGGCCGGCCAGCAGCGCCAGAATCAATCCCGCTTCACCCGTCAGCTTGAGCGACCACGAGATGCCGAATTTCTCGAGGTCGGCCGGACGGTTGGCGGCAATCCAGGCATTATGCCCGATGATATTGCACAGATAGGTCAGGAAAAAGATCGCCGTAAATCCGGCGGCGAACTTCGCCACGTTCAATCCCAACGCCTTTGCCCCAACCGAGAGAATGACCAGAAAAGCGAGATAGGTCAGCAGGAGCGACACGACGGGCGGGACGTTAGCATAGTTCTTCGACACCGGCCCGAACGCCTTGGATATGTCCGTCCACATCTGCGGCTCGACGGCCCAGCCCAGAAGGTCGCGGCCAAACAGCGATATCAGACCCAGCAGAAAAATAAACAAACCGATCCAGACCGACCACCAGTCTTCGCTGGTGAGCATTGTCTTTTGCTCACTCACAATCAGAACCCCCTTTCAGCGGACATGCCTTGGCGGGTGAAAAATGGTACGCTGCGAAATTCTCATGCCTCTCGCCCGGCTTTGCCGGTACACCCGCGATTTCAAACTGCCCATCAAACCAACGCTGTGATGGCTGCCGCCCCTTGTCAACCGCGAAGTGCCGCTTCGTCGCTCGCATTGGCGTTCAGGCAGGCAATCACATGATTCGACAGCCGGCGCAGCGCCGCGTCGGGCGATTCGAGATACGGTTTGATTTTTTCGACACATCCATATTGCCGCAAGAGATGGGGGCGCAATTCCGCCAGCCGCCCGAGGCCCCACAGCGCTCCCCGCAGAAGAACTGGATTGCCGAGATCGTTGGGTTCGTAAAGATACGAGAGCAATACCGAGCCGAACTCGGCGGCCAACTGTTCATGGCGTGCGCAAATCTCACCAATCGCTTCGGGAGCGCCCCAACCGATCGCGCCGCTTTCTTCGGTCAGACTCCAATTGAGCCGCCGCACAATGTCGCGCGCCGCCTCGATA
>JAOAGV010000052.1 GCA_026415575.1 Candidatus Sumerlaeia bacterium | reverse complement strand
GACCGGCGACTCGTAGGCCGTCCAGCCGTGCCGGAAGCAGTTCAACAGGATGGTGTTGAATCCGGCGCGATGAATCTGCCAAACCAGCCGCGGTGCATCGCCCACCTCAAAGCCTTCCGGCAGATGCACCTCGAGCGCGCGCGTCTGGGGATAGCGCCGCGGTCGTGTTTCCGGCGCTGACGCCGCTTCGCCCGTTGGCGGGGGGGCGGGGGCGGTTCCCCAAACCGCTTCCTTCTGGTCAACCGTCATAGGCATTTGCTCACGGGTCAGTTGCCGCCAGCAACGCCACCAGTAGAGGGTGGCGGTGCAGGAAACGTCAACAGATTCTTGCAAAGCGAAACATGCGAGGGACTTGCGATAGAAAGATTTTGGATGCAATCCGCGACTTGTCGGCGTTTTCTTTCCAGTTGCGGCGGAAATCGTTTGTGCGGTATGACTCAAAGCCGGTGGGAAGAAGCCGATGGCGGGAAACCCGTACAGCCCGATTGTGATGGATCACTTTATGAACCCGCGGAACGTGGGCGAAATTCCCGATGCCGACGGCGTGGGACAGGTGGGCAGTCCGCTTTGTGGCGATCTAATGAAAATTACGATTAAGGTCGTTGACGGTCGGATTGCTGACATCAAATTCCTGACGTTCGGCTGTTGCGCTGCCATTGCCTCATCCTCGATGGCCACCGAGATGATCAAAGGCAAGACAATCGAAGAGGCCCTCACCGTGACCAATCAGTCGGTCGTCGAGGCCTTGGGCGGATTGCCGGAAGCGAAGGTGCACTGCTCGGTTCTGGCCGAGCAGGCCCTGCGCCGCGCAATAGACCACTACCTGCGCAAGACAACGGGCAAGGGGCTGGAGGCCGACGCGCTCAATTCGGACTATCGCGAACTGGCCGAGTTCAAACCGGGAGCATAGACTTGCACGCTCGCTGCGCTGCGACGGTGTGGCGCAGACAACGGTCGGCCCTGCAGGCGACGTTCTACTCACACGGCGTGCGAAGGCCATTTTCTCAGAGGGGGAAACAGACAGATGAAAACTGTGCGACTGGGAACCATCGAGGATTTTCCGGTCAATACCTGCCGGGTCGTGACGCTCCCCGACGGCGCGCACGTGACCGTGATCAATCTGGAGGGCGAGTTTCACGCCCTCGAAGGCCGGTGCGGTCCCGGCGGCCACCACGTCCAGCCGGTCACGGTGATTGCCGACGAGGGGAAAGTTCTCTGTCCGTGGCACGGCTGGGAGCTGGATTTGGAAACCGGCATTTGCTCGGCCAACCCCGATTGTGTAATGAAAGTATATCCCGTGCGGCTTGACGGCGACGCGGTGATGGTGGAAAGCGTGTAGAAGGGGCGAAACATCCCGCGCCGCATCAGGCCTCTCGCCTTATGGGCACGCTAAAAATCCTTGCGACAGAAAAACCATAGAGATCATGCGCGGATGCGGCTGCGCAAGTCGGACATGTGATTGCGCGCCATTAGAGGGCCTTGACCCGTGCCCCAAAATCAGACCGGCGCCCGGGCGAAAGGCTCCCGCTGTGGCCACGTGGTCGAAAATTGCCGTGCTGGGCGTGTCGGTCAGAGCGCTGGACACGCACAGACCGACATAGACCGGGTCGTTCATCGCTATCACCACGTCGCCGCCCAGTTTGGCATAGGTGCCGGGACGTCCGGCGGTCTCGCCCGCATAGTATGCGCATAGCGTATGCCCGTTTCGCCGCAAGCGAAGCCAGCACGGCAGCGCAAGGCCGCGGTCTGAGCGTGCGGCCGTGATGCCGAGTGGGGTCAACCGCCATTGGAACTGAACGCGTCCGGTGGGCGTTCGCAGCAGGGCCGCGCAGAGCGTGGCGGACGACAGGTTTTGCCGAATCATAATGCCCGCTTGAGCTGTGGAAGAAAGAGCCGCCGGAGGGGGTGCCTTTTGGACGACCAAGCGCGCAGTAATTTCGCAATCACCCTTGGCGCGGAGATAGACAAAGCGAAAACTGTCACTGGTGCCTCCGATGTCGCCGCAGCCGGTAACGGTGAATGTGGTATTGGCATTGATGGCTGTGGCACCGGCCGCGGCGTTGCCCACGTCCATGCTCATCCAAGAATCAGCCGCCACGGGCGCGGCTGAGAGAACGGCCAGAAATGCAAAGAGAAGCCGCCGGAGTGCAAACGGGGCAAGCGGGCGCGGCCGAACCTCTCTGCAAGGCGCAGCGCGCGTCTGAGAACGACAGGCCGAAAGGTGTTTCATGGTGCGGACTCCATCGAAGTGGGGAAACATTCGGCATGCTGAGGCGTGGACTGCATACCATGTAAATGTCTGGCGGCTTGCCTTCTCTCTTTTCAATAAGCGCTTTTGGTTACATCGGAAACGGTCGTCAACGTCAGACGGCGCAAGCAAAAAGCGTCGTAACCATATTTCACCCCGCCGGAAAAGATCAACCAGAGCGTTTTTCCGTCGCCGCTGATCCACTTGGTCGGCAGGCGATAGCCGTGCGTGCCGCGAATATCCCACCGGTCGGTGTGAAACACCGTCGTCCACGGTCCCCATGGCTCCGGTGCATCATAAATCCCCCAGCCGCTTTCGTGGTTATAGCCGAGAATCAGCCAATAGCGGCGGAAAACCGGGTGATAGATCACATCGAGACGCTGGCAGTTGCCGGCATGGCGGAAAATGGGTTGGCGGGCGGCGATATCCCTCGACCACACCGCATTGCCGTTTTTCTCTCCCGCAAAGAACTCATAAGCCTCGCGCCGGGTGATTTTGTCTTTAGGAACGCGGGCGAGAACAACCGCGTCGTACGACTCATAAGCACTGGGGCCGTCGGACGAGTAGGTATAAACAAAGCTGTCGCGCGCTCCTTCATAGTTTTTCCCGTAGTTCAGAAACGCCGGACAGCCAAAACTCTCGGGGAATTTAAAGTCCCACGTCCACGTTATCCCGCGGTCTTTCGACCACACCAACTGCGAGTTGCCGGTGTTGCGCACCCACATGTAAAGAACGCCGTCCACCATAAGCATCCCGCTGGCTTTGGGCCCTTTGCGCCCCTCGCCTGTGGTTTCGCCGCTGGGCGAACGAACATTGACGGCCTTGAAGGCCGGCGGCATGCCGGTGATGCGCGCAAAGCCCTGACTGAGTTTCTCTTTGAGCCGCGGTTCGAATCCGCTTCCGTCGCCGTAGGACGTAAAGAGCGAGTCATCGTCGCACCACGTGATCGGCCAGTTGTCGCTCCCGATGGCCTTGCGGATAATCGTGGGCGTCGAATCAAACGTGGCGCTTTGGACAATGGGACTCTGCGGATACGGCGGTTCGCTCCATGCATTTATTTCGAGCACCGACAAGCCCATCGCTATCGCTGCAGCCAAGACAACTGCCTTTTTCATCAGCAATACCATCCATCATGGGTTTTTATATTGCTCGATCACTTGAATCATGAATAGGCTGTCTATGCAATTTCGGGCTGCCATTCGTTGCAAGTGTTTGGAATCGTGGGAAGCCGCAGAGGAATCATCCAATCTCCCGTGACACCGGACATAGGCCATGTTGACTTGGCCCTCGGCGCATCTCTCTCCCCGCGCCAGCGCGTCGGAGATATTCGAGATCGCTCCTTTCGGGGCTTTTATGAAACGAGTCGTCTCGATTTTCCCACGTTTCACGACGCGGGCTGTTCGATGTCGCCACGCCGTGGCTTCCAATGGTGCCCAATGCATTTGGGGCGTCAACGTTTCAAGAGCCTCGCGGGGAAGAAATTCCTACGCTTGCAGGACGCGGGAGAGCAGGTCGCGGCGATACACAATGCCGCACAGTTTGCCGTCGCGCACCACATAAAGGCGCGACTTGCGGCCCGACACCAGCATGTTGGTGACTTTGATAATCGGCGTGTCTTCCTCGACGGTGAGAATCTCGCGGGTCATCACGTCGCGGACGGTCAGCTGTTTCTCCTGCCGGAAGTAGTTCTCAAACGGCTCGAATTGGGTCAGAAATGTATCGTCCTTCAACAAGTCTACATACTTGGGCAGCCCGATGGCCAGAATCTCGATGGATGACAGTTCGCCGAGCAGCTTGTTTTGACTGTCGGTGACCGGCAACCCGTCGTCGGGAGCCTCGATGATCTGGCTGATGGCGTCGGGCAGGGGGGTTTCGGGCGACAGCACGCTGGGGGCAACGGCCATGACATCGGCGGCGGTGATGGTGCTTTTGACGTCTATGCCGCTTTCCTCGATTTGCTTGATGATGCGGGCGGGCGACTTGGTGCGGCGCAGCGCATCGCGCATCTCTTTGGTGTGGCACAGCCGCGCCACCGCGGCCAGCGTCTGGAGCATGAGCGTGTTTCTTTCGGCGGGCGCTAGCACCAAAAACAGCAGGTTGATTCGCGCTCCGGGCGGGTCTTGCGCATCGAAGCCTTTGCTGGACGTAATCAGACCCACCAGCACGCGGTTGAGCCCCTCGAACTTGCAGTGCGGGATCGCCACGCCGTGGTCCACATAGCTGGAGATTTTCTTTTCGCGGTCCAGCAGACGCTGAAAAACCAGCTTGCGCAGGGTCGGATCCAGATAGGTGTCAAAGACTTCGAGCAGCCGCTCGATGGCTTGCTCTTTGTTCTCCACCTCGGGTTCGATCAAAATGCTGCTTTCCGTGAGCAGCGAGCTAAGTTTCATGGTAGCCTCTGCCGGCGAGCCGCAAGAATGGCAGGCGGGGCGACACGTTTCGCAGCACGCTTCCGCCTGAAGTATCGCCGGGATGATCGTCCGCGCGGGCGTGAAGTGTCAACCCCTTTCGCAGAAAATGAGCGATAAGGCAAAGCGGGAACGGGCGGGTTTTTGTTTTCCGATCCAGCGCCCGCCTTTTCTCCGGCTGCCGATTTCGCTTGCAATCGAAAGGATGGACGCCCACAGTGCAATCCCGGTTGTTTCGAGGGACGCCGCCCCGGAGGTTGTCTCCGGGATTTCTTATGGTCAACCAAAGAGGAGGCCGGCCGTGTCGGTATCGGTGGTTCTGGGGTGTCAATGGGGGGATGAGGGCAAAGGCAAGCTGGTGGATTGGCTGGCCGATCGCGTGGACATTGTGGCGCGCTATCAGGGCGGGCCCAATGCCGGGCACACGGTCAAGATAGACGGCCACCAGATTATATTTCATCTAATCCCGTCGGGAATCCTGCGACCGCAAACGGTTTGCCTGATCGGCAACGGCGTGGTGGTGAGCGCCGAGGCGTTCAAAGGCGAGCTCGACGCGCTCAAGGCGTTGGGTGTTTCGGTCGAGGGCCGGCTGTTTATCAGCGAAAATGCGCACGTCATTCTGCCGTTTCATCGCCAGCTGGACGTGTTGCAGGAGAAGGCCCGCGGGAAAGGCGCCATCGGCACAACCGGCCGCGGCATCGGCAATGCTTACGCCGATAAAATTGCGCGATACGGCATCCGGATGCTGGACCTGGTCCGGCCGGAGCGCTGGGGCGCGATTGCCGAGCGTAATCTCGAACACTACAACAGCCTTCTGGCAATTCATGACCCGGGCGCCGTAATGACGCGCGAGCGGTTTTTGGCGATGCTTGAGGAAAGCGCCGCCATTGTGCGGCCGTTTGTCACCGACGGGGTGACACTGATCAACGAGGCCGTCCGCGCCGGAAAAAAAATTCTTTGCGAGGGCGCCCAAGGCGTCATGCTCGATGTGGACTTCGGCACCTATCCCTATGTCACCTCATCCAATCCTTCGACCGGCGGTGTCTCGACGGGACTGGGCATTCCGCCGACGCAAATCAACTACATCTACGGCGTATGCAAAGCCTATACGACGCGCGTAGGGGGCGGACCGTTCCCGACGGAATTCGATGAAGTGTTCGGGGCCCACGTCCGCGATTTGGGCAATGAGTATGGGGCCACGACCGGTCGGCCGCGCCGCTGCGGTTGGTTCGACGCCGTGGTCGTGCGGCGCGCCGTTCAAATCTCCGGTGTCCAGCAAATGCTGATTACCAAACTCGACATTCTCGACACTCTCGATGAATTAAAACTTTGCCATGCCTATCGCTGGGAGGGAAAGGAAATCACCCTGTTTCCCTTTGGCCTGACATGCGAGGACACGGTCGAGCCGCTTTATGAGACCCTGCCCGGTTGGAAGACCTCGCTGGCCGGCGCGAGCAAGATCAGCGATCTGCCGGCGGCGGCGCGGAAGTATCTGGAACGACTCGAAGAACTGGTCGGGATTCCGGTTGCCGCCGTCTCGGTCGGCCCCCATCGGAATCAGGTGATCCAGATGCGCGAGTTCGAGGTATGACAGGACATCGCTTGTCTTGTTTTTCGAGTCAAAGGAGCCTCCTTCGACACGATTGACACAATCCGCACAATTAGGCCGGTATTTCGTACAACAAAACGGGCGGCAAGGCGGAAAATCCTCTCGCGGCTAGTGTTGGCCCGACAATGGAGGATGGTGCGGATGTTGCAGATTGTTAGGGCGCTGACCGACATTGAGCCGCCAGCGGGACGGCCCATTGGAGTATGCAGGAAGAGTCGAAAGATATGCCGTGTGAGAACAGGAATGATCCAGTTATGGAATGATTCTCATCAAATCAATCCTGTAAATCCTCTCTGGTTATTGCTTTTCAACATAAAGCCAAAAAATCATGTCGTGCATTACCACTGTCTGAAAAGAACATCATCTGTCGAGCGGGTGTTGAGTGTGTGTGAGGGTGCGGCGGCATACCGTCGGACTGCGTTCATGCCCAGGCCCGAATGCGCGCAGACCACGGCACGCCGCACCCCACCTCTCAGTCGGCTTCTTCCCTCACGGCGAGGCGGCGGGCAGTGACGGGAGGAGCGCGATGAGGCAGTTCTCCGAATACCCGCCGCGCCGCCGTCTTGTTCTTGTGTTCAGTTCGGGTTTGTTCACCGGATATATCCCGTTTGCATCGGGCACGTTCGCTACGCTCCTGGCCATCCCGTTGTTTTACCCGCTTGTTCCGGTCAACGTTTTTTCCTTCCCCAAGGCTGCGTGTTTGGCTATTGTGTTGGCGGCTTTGTCGTGTGCGGCCGTCTGGTTGTCCGGTGCGGCCGAGCGGACCTACGGGGAAAAAGACAGTCACAAGATTGTGATTGATGAGATTGCCGGTTTTTTTGTGGCCATGGTCTTCGTGCCGTTTCGCTGGCCGCAGATCGTAGCAGCCTTCCTCATTTTCCGCGCGCTCGACGTACTGAAGCCCGCACCCATCCGACAGTCGCAGCGTTTGCCGGGCGGCTGGGGGATTGTGACCGACGACCTGTTGGCCGGCCTTTACACGTGCATCATGGTGCACGGATTGATGTCGCTCGGCGTGTTGTGAACGCCGTCCCGCATTTTCTGCCCAACAACCCAAACCTTGTCGTCAATGAGGGGCAACGATGGCCTGCGCCGCCGGCTGATTACTGATGCCGGGAGATGTCGCGCGCGACAATGCCGGACGGCACCTTGGGGTAGAAGAACGTGGACTTGTGGGGCATGCGCAAGCCGGCTTCCGCGATTTCCTGCACCTGCTCGATTCGCGGAGCATTGAGCAGAAAGGCGGCGCAGCAATGGCGGCGTTTGACCTTGTCGAGGATTTCTGCGGCGTTGCGCGAGTAGAAAACGTCGGCCTGGTCCAACTCGATCTCCGGATTGCCGATCCAGACTTGGTTGATGATGAACTGATGAAGGATCGAGACGTCGAGGTTGCGGATGGCGGGCGGGAGGTCTTCGAGGCCCATCATCTCTTCGGTTTTCACGTTGGACTTGAGCGTGAGGATATAAGCCGAGCGATTGGGCAGGAGCATGGCCAGCCGGATCTGGCGCGGGCGCCGGGGGGTGATTTGTTCGAGCAGTTGCGGCGCAGATTTTTCCGGCTGATCGAAATCCACCGAAACGGGTTCGACCGTGAAGTAATTCTCCAGATCGCTCATAACTTCTTTGAGGTCCACGCCGACGCCCAGTTCGGGAATCAGCGCGCGATGTGTTGGCAGAATGACCAGACCTTCGTCTTCGAGGCTGGTCAGGTACATCATGACATAATCAAAGGGCATGTTTTTGTGCTTTTTGCCGACAGCTTGGCGCATCTCGGCGCGGTAGGCCAGTGCCGTTTCATAGCGGTGATGGCCGTCGGCGATTAGAAAGCTTTGGTCGCGCACTACTTCCTGAATCTTTTGTATGTCTGCGGGATTCTGGCAAATCCACAGGCGGGTGACCACACCGTCGAAATCGGTGAATTCTTCGAGGGGAGGTGTGCTGACCTGCGCACAAATCAGTTGCTGAAGCCTCTTTTTCGGATCGGGGCAAAGGCAAAAAATAGGACAAAGGTTGCATTGGGTGGCGCGGAGCAGTTTCAGGCGGTCGGCCTTGGGACCGGGAAAGGTGTGTTCATGGGCGCGAATCCGGCCCTGGGGGCCTTCTTCCAGTTTGACGGCAGCATGGAACCCGCGGCGGATTCGTTTTTCGCCCGAAGGCAGGGTAAATTCCTGCTCGCAAAAATAGAAGCTCAGCTCTTCGTCTTCGGTTAGGATGCCCTCCTGTTTCCACTCGCGGAAATAGCGGGCCGACCGCTCGTAGCGGTTGTTGTATTCGTCGTCGGTTGCCAGGTCTTTTCCGAGAACCAGTCGCACGTAGTTCTTTTTGTGGCGGTCGTAAAGCTGCTGTTGCATGGCGGGCGTAATGCAATCATAGGGCGGGCAGATCAGCAGGCCCAAATTCCCCGCCACTCTGGAATCATAACGCGTTCCGATGAAAGGAACTATTTCCGGCATACCAACAACCTCAAGTGGTTTCCGAGCAGGCCCGCAGCCTGCCGCATGGAGTATCGTAATCCGCCCCCTGCCGGAGGCAAGACGAACCGCGGCGATGCGCTCCCCGCCTCTCCGGCTTCACTCTATTCCCGAAGAAACCAGGGAGAGTAGCGTTCTTCCCAGCCGTCCGAGTAGATGTATTTGCGAAACAGACGCATGCCTTCCTGAATATAGGCGCTGGCCGGGTATTCGCGCTGGAGGCGGTAGAGCCACTGCAAAGCCTCGATCGGCCGGCCCATTCGATCCTGACAGGAAGCCATCAGATAATAGGCATCCTCGCGCAAGGGAAAATCCGGGTAGTCGCTGATCAGTGCCTCGATTTGTTTGGCCACAGGCATAAAATCGCGGCTGCCCGAATCCAATGCGTGCCGTGCCACCAGCATCTTGGCATACGGGCCCCAAACCGTTTTGGGGAAACGCTCGGCCGCCTCCTGCCACGTTTTCAAGGCCTCGGGGCGGATTTGCAGCTTATGCAGCGCCTCGGCGCATTCCGGCGTGAACACCAACGCAAGAGCGTTTTTCTGCTCCGCCGTTGGTGGAAGTACTTCGAGTTCCATCCGGTCAAAAACCAAGTCGCGCGGCGTTTGATTGATGGTCATACGCGCCCGACAGGTCAGGACATACTTGCCCGGTTGCTCGAACAGAAAGCCGGTGTCGTGATCCGGATCCCAGCACAACGTCCAGCGTAACGCGGCAACTTGCCGGGGACGCACATGCACGGTCAAACCGGGAATCAGCGCATCTTTCTTAAAGCCGCCCGTATAGCGCGCGGGCAGTTCGCCCACCCGCGCCACTTGAATCTCCAAGTCGTTTGCCGGATGGAGAAAGCCCTGAATCTCAAACCGGCTGGTCTGCGACCAGTTGGCAAAGACCAACTTCAGATAGACGGGCTCGCCCAAAGCCACCTGAGATTTGTTGGTGAACAGGAAGGTGTGAAGTTCTTCCAGCGAAGCCAGCTCGCGCGTTTCCGTGGTGGCGTTTTCAGCCGCACGCGCTTCGAGGTTCAATGCCAAGAAGAGAATGGAACATGTCAAAAGCCTTTTCATAGCCACCCTGCCAATCCCTCACCTTCGCCCTGCCGCATTTCGCACCGTCCCGCAGCGCGAAAGCAAGGCGATTTGTGAGAAAGGCCGAAATCCTTTGCAAGCCCTTTTTCAAGCCATTTACACAGATTGCCTCATCCGTCGCGCCCGGACCTGTTCCCGCCTATTTTGTGCGCAGCAAAGTCCGCCCCACCATCGCCGCCGCAACAGCCTTTCCCGCATCCGCCAATACAAACGGCAGCACCGCCATCTGAACGGTGGCCGACAGCCCGGCTCCGGTGAGCACCAGAAAACCGATCGCACCAAACAGGTGGATCACTCCCATGCCGACAAACATCAAGGCCAGTTGCGGAAAAAACCGGCGCATGGCCGGAAAGCGCTCGAGAACCCGCCCGACGAGCATCGCCGCAACGATGAAACCGAGCAGATAGCCCGCAGTCGGTCCCAACGGCTGCACCGCAACCCCGCCGGCGAACCACGGCATGCCGACGGCGCCAAGCCCCACGTAAAGAATCTGGCTCGCCGCGCCCCATGCACCACCCAAAACCACGCCGCTCAGCAGCACCACAAACGTCTGGCCCGTCAGCGGAACCGGTGTGTAGGGCAGAGGAATGCGCACTTGGGCGGCCAAGCCGGTCAGCGCAGCCATGATCAACGCTGCGCCCAGCTTCACCGGCCATGCCGCTTCTTGTTGCGAGATCGGACAGATCTGACCGATCGGATGGACAATTCGTGAGTGAAGGAATGCTCTGATCATGCCTGTTCCTTTCTCTTCTTCGAACTGAAAATGCCGCCTTGACCCCTCAAACACCCGCTTCGGCCCGAAGCGCTTCGACCATATCGGTCTTCTCCCACGTGAAGCCTTCTTCCGTGCGGCCGAAATGGCCGTATGCGGCGGTCTTCTCATAAATCGGCCGGAGCAGGTCGAGCCGCTTGATGATCATGCCCGGACGCAGATCGAACACGCGGGTGACAATCTCATTCAAGCGTTCGTCTTCGATCCTGCCCGTGCCAAACGTATCCACCATGACCGAGACCGGACGGGCCACACCGATGGCGTAAGCGATTTGCACTTCGCAGCGGTCGGCCAATCCGGCGGCGACGATGTTCTTGGCAACCCAGCGGGCGGCATACGATGCACTGCGGTCCACTTTGCTGGGGTCTTTGCCCGAAAAAGCGCCGCCCCCATGCCGGCCCATGCCCCCATACGTGTCCACGATAATCTTGCGGCCGGTAACGCCGGAGTCGCCGTGGGGCCCGCCGATCTCGAAGCGGCCGGTCGGATTGACGTGAATCTCGATTTTGTTGTGATACCACTTGCGGCCGAGCACGGGCATGATGACCTGCTCGATCATGTCCTTGCGGATCCGCTTCTGCGTCGCATCGGGGTCGTGCTGAACCGAGAGAACGACGGCGTGGATGCGTTTCGGCGTGTGGTCCTCATACTCGACCGTGACCTGGCTCTTGGCGTCGGGGCGCAGATACGGAATCTTCTTTTTAATGCGCAGGTCGCGGACACGCAGGAGCAGGCGCTGGGCCATCATGATCGGAAGCGGCATCAGTTCGGGGGTTTGCCGGCAGGCAAAACCGAACATCATGCCCTGGTCGCCGGCGCCTTGCTCTTCGGGAGATGGTTTGGTGACGCCGCGGGAGATGTCGGGCGATTGCTTGTCGAGGGCGACCACGACGCCGCAGCTGTCGGCGTCGAATTTGTATTCGGCGCGGGTGTAGCCAATCCGTCGAATGGTGTTGCGGACAATGGTGGGGATGTCGGGCATTTTGGTCGTGGTGATTTCGCCGGCCACAACGACCAAACCGGTTGTGACGAGGGTTTCGCAGGCCACGCGCCCGTTCGGGTCGTTGGCGAGGATGGCGTCCAGCACCGCGTCCGAGATGCTGTCGCAGACCTTGTCCGGATGGCCTTCCGCCACCGCTTCGGAGGTGAACAGATACCGTCTTGCCATGAGATTGCCAATCTCCTTTCGCTATCTTGGATTCTCGCGCCACTGCGGGCGCGTTCATCATATTCCACCTTCCGGTTACGTGCGGTTTCGGGTGGTGATTGTCCCGAAGCTAATCTCGGAGCTGTCGCCGACGTTGAGGCGATAGGCCTCGCCGAAGATCTTCGCGCGGTCGCTGACGATGGACTCCGTTAGAATCATGTTCTGCACCAACGCGCAGCTGCTGATAATCGAGTTGGAGACAATCGAGTTGCGGATGACGCTTTCTTCCGCAACGGTCACATAAGGGCCGACAATCGAGTTTTCCACCTTCGCATTCGGAGCGATATAGACCGGCGCATTGATGATGCTGCCGGGAAAGCGTGCTGCGTCGGCATGGGCCGAATTCCGGTATTTGGCCTGAAGGAGCGCGCGATTCGTGGCCAGAAGCGTCTCCGGTTTGCCGCAGTCATACCAATCGTCCACGAAGAACGGTTTGATGATCTCGCCGCGATGAACCATCCGGCGCAGGGCGTTGGTCAGTTGAATCTCCCCGTCGGTTCGTTCGTCCGCGGCAACAATTTCGTCAAGGCAGTCAAACAGCAGCTTTGGATTCCGGAGATAATAAATGCCGACGATGGCCAGATTGGTCGGCGGCTTTTTGGGTTTTTCCACCATGTTGGTGATGCGATCCCCCGACAGCTCGACAATGCCAAACCGCTGCGGGTTGTCCACCTCTTTGACGGCGATCATGGACACGGGCGCGTTCAACACGGTTGGCAAATCGGCGCGAAAGAGGGTATCGCCGAGGATAATCAACAGAGGCTCGGACAGGTCGTCCACCGTTGGGCGTGCCAGCCAGATGGCATGGCCAAGGCCGTCCAGCTTCTCTTGCCGGACATAAGCGGCTTGCAGGCCGCAATACGCCTTGCTGACATATTCTTTCACCATTTCGCCCATGGTGCCGACGACAAAGGTCACGCGCTCGATTTTGACGGCGATCAATTCGTCGAGAATGTGGCCGAGCATCGGTTTTCCCGCCACGTGCAGCAATACTTTGGGCACGGTGTGCGTGTGGGGCCACAGCCGCTTGCCTTGTCCCGCAACGGGTACGATTGCGCGCATGGGATTCCTCAGTCCTTTTTGAACAACGGAAACTGCTTGCACAGTTCCTTGACTTCGCCGCGCACGCGGGCAATGACCGCCGCATCGTCAATGGCTTTCAGCACCGCGACAATCCATGCGGCGATCTGTTTCATCTCGGCTTCCTTCATCCCCCGCGTGGTGAGCGCCGGCGTACCGATCCGAATGCCGCTGGTCTCCATCGGCTTGCGCGTGTCGAACGGGATCATGTTCTTGTTGACCGTAATGGCGGCTTCTTCGAGAGCGGTTTGCGCCTGCCGACCGGAGACATTGAACGGCGTAAGGTCCACCAGAATCAAGTGCGTATCGGTGCCCCCGGACACCAGCCGCAGTCCCTGCCGCACCAACTCCTCGCCCAGCACTTTGGCATTGGCCACGACCTGCTGCATGTAAGCGCGGAACTCCGGTTGCATGGCCAGATGAAACGCCACAGCTTTGGCCGCGATGACGTGCATAAGGGGGCCGCCCTGCGTGTGCGGGAAAACGCTTTTGTTGATCGCCGCTTCGAGTTCCTGTTTGCAGAGAATGAAACCGCTGCGCGGGCCCCGAAGCGTCTTGTGCGTGGTCGAGGTGACCACGTCGGAATAGGGAACCGGATTGGGGTGAAGCCCGGCGGCCACCAGCCCCGAAAAATGCGCCATGTCCACCATAAAACGGGCGCCGACCTCGTCGGCAATCTCGCGGAATCTGGCGAAATCGAGCACGCGGGGATAGGCGCTCCATCCGGCGACGATGATCTTGGGTTTGTTCTCGCGGGCCAGACGCGCCACTTCGTCGTAGTCCACCGTTTCGGTGTCGCGCCGGACGCCGTAGCTGAGAAACTTGTAAAACTTGCCCGAGAAGTTCACCGGCGAACCATGCGTCAAATGCCCGCCGTGCGGCAACGCCATGCCGAGGAGCGTTTCGCCGAACTCGGCCATGGCGACATAGGCACAGAAGTTGGCCGTGGCTCCCGAGTGCGGTTGCACGTTGGCGGCCTCGGCACCGAACAGCTTCTTGGCGCGGTCAATGGCCAGCTGTTCGACCACGTCCACGTTGGCGCAGCCCCCGTAATAGCGCTTTCCGGGAAGGCCCTCGGCATATTTGTTGGTCATCAGGCAGCCTTGGGCTTCGAGCACGGCCTCGCTGGCAAAGTTTTCGGAGGCGATCATTTCAAGGGTGTTCATCTGGCGGTCGTACTCCGCTTCAATGGCCCGCGCCACGTCGGGGTCGCTCTGCCGGATGTGTTCGATGCGAAGGAATTCCACGGTTCACCTCTCTTGGTTGGGGCTTGTGCCGGCGTTGGAATTTTTTATTCTTCCAGTTTGGCGATTTTTTCCACGCGGCGTTGATGGCGTCCCCCGTCGAATTCGGTGCTCAGAAATGTTTCGAGAATTCGCAAGTTCACCGCAAGGTCCTGATTGCAGCCGCGCAACGCCAGCACGTTGGCGTCGTTGTGGCGGCGGGCCAGTTCCGCGCCGAGTTCATCAGTGCAAACCGCTGCGCGCACGCCCGGCAGCTTGTTGGCGGCAATGGACATTCCAATGCCTGTGCCGCAGATCAGCACGGCGCGGTCGGCCTCGCCTTTGGAGACAGCCCCCGCCCCCTTGGCGGCATAGTCGGGATAATCCACCGATTCTTCCTTGTCCACGCCGTAGTCAATGACTTCGTGACCCATGGCGCGGATGCGGGCAATCAGCGCCTGCCGCATGGCCGCGCCGCGATGGTCGTTCGCAAAAGCGACTTTCATAAAGTTTGGTCTCCAGAGTTTTTTCCGCCGGCCACGTTTTCGGCCGACGGCCGGCTTGCTCCGAACAAGCGCTTGCGGCAGGACTCTACTTTCCGGATATACGGTCCGCCTTGCTGGCAGCGGCTGCGACCGAATCGGCCTTCGCGGCCGGCCCCTTGCGCCGGGCCGACTCCGCCATTGCGGCTTTCTTCCCGCTCTCCGTCGCGGCCGCCGTCGGGCGCCGTCCTCGGGGGAGTTTGGGTTTGCCGGCGGCGGCTGCGCCTGCAGCGCCGGCTGCGCGCACCGGTTTCGCCGGTTTGCCGGTAATAAATTCCATTTCGACCAGCTTGTCGCATGCCATTTTGATCTGCCGGAAAACGCGCTTATAGACCTCGAGCGTGCAGCCCATGGGATCGGGGATGGGGCGGTTTTTGGGGTCTACGGCAGTGTATTCCTTGAGCAAGTGCGTCTTCTTCCGGGCTTCGGGCGACATCCGTAAGGCCATCTGCACGTGGAACGGCGTCATGCCCAGAATCAAATCGGCCTTGCGAATGATGTCCTCGGTCAGGGGCTGGCTGCGGTGCCTGTCAAGCGAAATGGCATAGGGTTCGAGCATCTGCTTGGATTCATCGGTGGCCAGAAGGCCCGCGATGGTCATGACGCCAGCCGACCGCACCTCGATGTTTTTAATTTTGCGCTCTTCGAGCAGTTTGCGCATGTAGGCGGCGGCCATGGGGCTGCGGCAGATGTTGCCCGTGGAAAGAAACAGCAAGACCTTCCGCGGTTGCGTTTCGCGCATCCGGCGGGACAAAAGACCTTTCAAGGGGCGCGGAATCTGCTGGGATTTGGCAACTCCGCCCGTTGGAAATCCCCCGGATACCCCATTCGCTGTTGTTTTTGAAAGACTTGTCCTTGCCACGGTTCGTCCCTCACAAGCAGTGAGTATCTATGAGTTCCCTGTTCAGACCGTCAAGCGTGGAAGTGTGCCGGATTTGCAAAAAAGTGGGCGGCACTCCCGCTTGCTGTTCGATCCGCTTCCTTACATCGCAAAACCGCTCCGCCGGAGCATGCGAATGCCAAGGAGCATAAACAAGCCGACAGGCCCCAGCGTGGCCATCAAAGGCGGGGCCACGCCGATATGGCCGAGGGTTTGCCCCAAGGCCGCAATCCCGTAAAACAACATGGTCAGAAAAATGCCCTTCCCAAATGCCATCGGCAAGCTGGCAATATGCGCGCGCATGGCCAGAGCAAACGCAATCATGCCGAGGGCGAAGGGCGCAAACGGAAACAACAGTTTGGCATACCAGTCGGTAACATAGGCCGAAACGTCCTCGCCGCGCAAGCGCAGCGTGTGAATATAGCGGCTGAGTTCGCGCAGATTCATCTCCGGCGCTTCCTTCCGGTTTTGCAAGTACTGCTCGAGGTCCGCTTCGAGCAACCGCTCGACGGGTTCGGAATGAACGGTTGCGCTGGTGGGCCTGCCGCGCGAATCATAATAGTGCTCGACGGCGCGTTCAAACACCCACAAGTCACGGTTGGGTTCGACGTTTTTGCGCACCAGCTGCGCCGACAGCGCCAACAAACTATATCGCCAGAAGGTCGGATTGTCGCTCTCCTCGAAGATCAGCACCTCATACATGCGGTTCCGCTTGGCGTCGAACTCCTCCATCAGGAAAAACGTATTGCCGATCCCTTTGTCGAAGATGTGGCGACGGCGGGCCAACGACAACTCGCTCTCGCCTTTTACGAACACTTGGCGGTAAAACTCCGCCCGCTCCTGGCAGTAGGGGATCGCCGTTTCGTTAAGAAACAGGATCAGAAAGGTCATGACCAGTATACCAACCAGCACCGGCGCGGCCGAACGATAGGGACTTTGCCCGCCCGCCGTAATGGCCAGCATCTCGCGGTTGCGCGCCAAAGTTCCAATGGAAAAAATCACCGCCAGCACCGTGGCCAGAGGCACTACTTCGAGCAGCCGGAACGGAAGCGTCAGGAGGAAATATTTGACCGCGTCGCCAAACGAAATCGGGCTGTTCAGCATGTCGTCAAAGTCTTCAAAGACTTTGGCTACCAGCAAAAGAACTGCGCAAACGCCCAGCACACCGGCAAGGGTGGTGAGGAATTCTCGGACAATATAGCGGTCGGTGATTTTGGGGAGCAGTCTCATGGAATACGGAAGCGAAAATCGAACCTTTTGGTGCCTTTTTGCAGCAGAATTTCAACCGCAGAGACCCATTGTAAATCCAGACAGGTAGGGGCTTCCCTCACACTTTGCAAGCCAAATTTGAAGCCACGGCAAACCGTTTTGTCGAAAACTTGCAGAAAACTGGCGCTGAGCTTGTAGGGGCTTTGACCTGAAGAGCGTATCCATCTGACTTTCGGACGGGCAGGCTATTGCGCAAGGTGGACAGTAATTCGAGTGCCCCATGGGTTTTCTCTCCTTTTCGACTCGTGCTGCACCAGCCGATGCCGGCGCAGCAATAGCACGCCGGCAATCCCTTTTCTTCAATAACGCCGTCCTTGGCCATCCTATTTGCACTATTTGTATGAGCGAAGATTCGGCAACCGCGTGGAAAGTCGGGTTCCACCCCGACCATCCCCATGATCTGTCAAGACCGTCCCATACGCAGGGCCGCCAAGCTGCACAGCGTCCTTCTTATTTCACTCCGCTGCACAAAAGACAAGCCATCCATTCCCAAATCATTGGCGCTTGGGCTGAGTCTCAAATAGACTGCCTTTGCCGACTTGGCGCCTTTGCGTAAGGTCTGGCTGGAAAGACCTCGCCACGTGTGCCGCTGGCCATTGGACGCGGATTTGCTTGACAGTCCGCCGGCGCTTGAGTTGCTCTTGCTTGTTCGACTCGACTTTTTATAACCCTATGAGGAGGTATTGACCATCATGGCCAAAACGTATAAACCCGCCAAGAGCGACAAGTTCGCCTTCGGCCTGTGGACGGTGATGAACCGCGGCGCCGATCCGTTCGGTGCCCCGACGCGAAAGCCGCTCGACCCGCTCGAGGCCATCCGCCGCCTCGGCGAAATGGGCGTCTATGGCTATGAATTCCACGACAACGACATTATTCCCATCGGCACGCCCGCCTCGCAGCGCGACAAGCTTATTAAACGCGCCAAGCAGATTGGCGACAGCGTCGGAATTCGCGCCACCATGGCCACGTGCAACATGTTCTCGCATCCGGTGTTCAAGGACGGCGCGTTCACGTCGAACAACGCCAAGGTGCGCGCCTACGCGCTGCAGAAGGCGATGAACGCCATAGACGTCGGCGCAGAACTGGGCGCGAAGGTGTTTGTCTTCTGGGGCGGCCGCGAAGGCACCGAAGTGGACTCGTCGAAAGACCCGGCCGTGGCCCTCAAGCGCTATCGCGAGGCCATTGATTATCTCTGCGAATATGTTCTCGACAACGGCTATGACATGAAGTTTGCGGTCGAGCCCAAGCCCAACGAACCGCGGGGCGACATTTTTCTGGCCACCGCCGGCTCCGCGCTCGCATTCACCTACACCTGCGCCCATCCCGAAATGATCGGCGTCAATCCGGAGATCGAGCACATCCGCATGTCGGGCCTGAATGCCTACCACGAGATTTGCCAGTTGCTCGAAGCGGGCAAGCTGTTTGACATTCATCTCGGCGCACAAAAACCCCTTCGCTACGATCAGGACATCCGGTTCGGCGCCGAGGATTTGAAAGAGTCGTTCTTTGTGGTCAAGGCGCTCGAAGACTACAAATGGCCCGGCACGCGCGCATTCGACGCCCATCCCTATCGCACGGAAAGCGAGGCGGGCGTTTGGGATTTTGTCGAGGGCTGCATGCGGTCGTATCTCATTCTGCGGGAGAAGGTTGCCGCGTTCAACGCCGACCCGGAGATTCAGGGCATTCTGGCGGAGATCAACGAGGGCAACCGCGCGCTCGAAAAACTCATGAGCAGCTATTCGCGCGAGTCGGTCGCCGAACTCAAAGCCCGCGCTTTTGATCCCGACGCGCTGGCCAAGAAACAACTGCGCTACGAAAAACTCGACCAGCTGACGCAGGAATTGCTGCTTGGCGTGCGATAGCGCTTTGTCAGCAGCGGCGAAGGCGTCCGCCGCACGCAGATCAAACTTCAGGTTGCCGTTTTTCCCCGCTTCCGCCGGCAGGCGGTTCTTTTCCGCCCCGGCACGTGAAGGACCTTGCTCAAGCGGCAAAGTCACAGGGCACGCTGAAGAGTGGCTGGCGTGCGATGTGCGGGTAATCCTGTCGTGAGGGGCTTTTTCATGGCCGAAAAGCCGGAACCGGTCGAACTGACCATCGAACGTCTCGCCTATGGCGGCAAGGGTGTGGCGCGGCTCAACGGCCTCGTTGTGTTTGTGGAAGCGACCGCGCCGGGCGACCGCGTCAGGGCCCGGATAGTCAAACGCAAACAAGGCTACGCCGAGGCCGTGGCGACGGAGATCATCCAACCGTCGCCCCATCGTGTTGAACCGTCGTGTGTGCACTTCGGCGACTGCGGTGGCTGCTCTGCGCTCCATTTGGCCTACGATGAGCAACTGCGCCAGAAGGCCGATCAGGTGCGCGAAACCCTCGCGCGGATTGGCCGCCAAGGCGACCTTCCGATCGAGCCCATTCAGCCCTCGCCCGTTCTCTGGCGCTACCGCAACAAGATGGATTTTACGTTTGGCACGGACGCAGACGGCCGGTTGGTTCTGGGCCTGCACCGGCGCGGGCAATTCGCCGGCATAGTCAACATCGAGCAATGCCGGTTGCAGCCGGAGTCGTTTGACCGTGCCCTTGCCATCGTGCGGGAGTTCGCGCGGCAGTCCATGCTTCCGGCCTACAGCCAGCGCCGGCACGAGGGGTTCTGGCGGCACTTGATTCTCCGCCACTCGGCGGCGGAAAACCGTATGCTTGCCGTATTGATCACCGCATCGGGCGAACTGCCCGGAGTCGAACGCCTCGCCGAAGAACTGGAGGCGGCCGACATCGGCTTGGCCGGCTTCGTGTGGGCGGTCAACGACTCGGTGGCCGACGTGGCGGCCGTCAAGGAGAAGCGGTTCGAGTGGGGGGCGGATTCGCTGCACGAGCGGCTGGGCGACTTGACCTATCGCATCTCGGCGATGTCGTTTTTTCAGGTCAATCCGGCGGCCACCCGGGCGTTGTATGATTGCGTGGTGGAATTCATCGAGCCCAATCCGGCAGTCACGGTGCTGGATGCGTATTGCGGGACGGGCAGCATAGGCATTTATTGCGCGCGGCATTTTGGGCGCGTGATCGGCATCGAGTCGCAGCGCGAGGCCGTCTGGGATGCGCGACAGAATGCAGCTCTCAACGATCTGGGCAATTGCACGTTTTTATGCGGACCGGTCAACCGGATGGTGGCGCTGGCCAAATCGCACGCGGCCGGGCGGTTTGGGCGCGTTATCGTGGACCCGCCGCGCGGCGGAATGGACAAGCATGCTCTGGCACAGCTTCTGGAATTGCGTGCGCCGGTGTTTCTTTATGTCTCCTGCAATCCGGCCACACTGGCGCGCGACGTTGTCGCCGCCACCGATGCCGGCTATCGCATTGAACGCGTCCGGCCGTTTGATCTGTTCCCCCACACGCCGCACATCGAGACGGTAATCAAGTTCGTGCTATGAAAATGCAGCGGCGGAAGAATATCTGCTTGCCCCCTTCCTGAGGCCGGTTCCTCTGCCTGCGCGCTTTTGCCTTGCGCAAGATTTGCGCAAATCTGTTGGCTGTGAACGTGCAAAAACTGCACATTTCCCGGCGATAGCCCCGCTTGCGGAGATGTTCCGGCGCATTGGTTTTCCCTGTTTCCCGTATTACCGATAAGTTGGCATAAGGATTGCGCGGTCGCGCGCTATGTGCTGCCCGGCGAGGGGGTACGTTTAGCCAACCGGTGCGAAAGGGGATGCAAACATGGAAAAGGCCAGTGAACGGTCACGGCGGGAGTTTCTTCGCAACATGGCGCTTTGGACGGGGGCAGCTGCGGCAACCGCAGCTGGAATACCGGCCCCGGCAGCCGACGCCTCCACTGCTGATCTTGTGGTCGTCAGCGGCGAGGACCCAAAGGCCATGGTCAAAAAGGCCATCGAGGAACTGGGAGGAATGAAAAAGTTTGTTTCCAAAGGCGATGTGGTGGTCATCAAGCCCAACATGGCGTGGGAGCGTACACCTGAACAGGGAGCCAATACGAATCCGGCCGTGGTGGCAGGGTTGGTCGAGCTGGCTCTCGATGCCGGCGCCAAAGAGGTCAAGGTGATTGAACGCACGCTCGGGAACCCGGAAAGATGCTACTCGATGAGCGGAATTGCCGATGCCGCCAAAGCCGCCGGCGCGAAGATTCTTTTCACCAGCGGCCTGCAAACGGCGACCCTCCCCATCAAGAAAGGCGTTTTCCTGAAGGAATCGTCCGTATGGAAAGACGCCTTGGACTGCGACTGTTACATCAATGTACCCGTGGCCAAGCACCACATGATGACCCAGTTCACGTGCGCGATGAAAAACCACATGGGCCTCACGATGGACAACCGTCGGAACTGGCACTCAAATCTGGATCAGGCGATAGCCGATTTCGCTTCCGCTTTTACGCCGAAACTGAATGTGATAGACGCATACCGGGTGATGTTGCGCGGCGGCCCCATGGGCCGAAGCCCGCAGGACCTCCAGATGGTCAAGAAGTGTATCGTAGGTGTGAATCAGGCCAGTGTTGACGCCTATGGTGTAACTCTGTTCGGCAGACAGCCCAAAGACATCCGCCATGTGGCTCTCGCCGGCGGGATGGCGGTTGGCGAAATTGACTTGGCGAAACTGAAAATCAAAGAAGTTACCGTGTAACAAAACCTTGTTCATCTCGATTCCACTGGCGCTCCAATAGAGTGCGTCTTGCATAGCCGCGTGAAAGCGGAGCGGTTCACGTTTTCCTTTTTCGCACACACCGTAAAAACAAAATTTGTTTTGGGTTGGCAAGCAGAACGCATTTCCCACCATATCGCTGTGGCTGAATTCTGCGTGCAAGGCATGAACGGGAAATAAGACGGCGAGCGCGATGGAGGTATCTCCTGAAATTGGGAGAACGTTCCCTCGAGTGCAAGCAAGACCACCGTGTTATGCCGGAAAAATCCCCCAAGGACTTAGGACTGCGGGAGCCATGCTCCCGCTTTCCCGAAAACGTCCGTCGTTAGGCAAAGCGTCGGAGCTGCGGAAAGAACCCACGCTTGACGGGATGGAGCTTGGCATAAAGAGAAAGCGGCAGCGTGGCTGCCGCAGTCCAAAGCGTACGCCGATTTCCGGAGATGTACCCGGGCGTGCCGTAGAGAGTTTTTGCCATTTGACTTTTCCCCCGCGACCTCGCCATGGTCTCTTGTCTAATTTTGCGACACTCGTCGCGTATTTGTGGCGCCAGAGGTCCGTAATTATGCCGCCCAACTCCAACGAATCTATCGAATTGCGCGCCCTGCTTGAAATCAGCCGCCGGATCGCGCTCGAACCGCAGTCCGACGCGCTCTTTCAGGAAATCCTCGAATATGCCGTGCGGGTAACCGAGGCCGAAGGCGGAACGATTTATTTCTACGACGAAATTACGCAGGAACTGATCTTCAAATTTGTCATTTCGCCGGATCCGGAAGTCGCAAAACGTCTTCAGGGAATGCGGCTCAAAAAAGGCGCGGGGATTGTCGGGCGGGTGGCCGAAACCCTCAAGACCGAGCTGGTGGCCGATACGCGCCACGACCCGCGCTTCACCAGCGCCGTGGACCGAAAGTCCGGCTTCCGAACCCGTTCGATCCTGACAGTGCCGCTGGAGTTTTACGACACGGAAACACAAGCCCAGACCCTCGTGGGCGTGCTTCAGGTGGTGAACAAACGGGAGGGGATTTTTGACCAGAGCGATGCGGAAAAACTTGAAGCCTTCGCCGGCTTTGCCGCCAGTCTGCTCACGCGCGCAAAACTCTTCGAACGGTTGCGCCGGCAGTATCTCGGCACCATCGCCTCGCTGGCCGAGGCGGTGGACGCCAAAGACCCGTACACCCACGGCCATTCGCTGCGCGTTGCCGTCTATTCGCAAATGCTGGCCCAAGCCCTCGGCCTGTCGCCCGCGCAAGCCTTTCACTTGCGCATCTCGTCGCTGTTGCACGACATCGGCAAGATCGGAATCCCCGACCCCATTCTGCAGAAAAACGGACCGCTCAATGATGAAGAATATGCACGAATCCGAACCCACTGTCATGAGGGCGTAAAAATCCTCAGACCCGTTCGGATGAATCCCGAAGTCTATGAAGGCATCTATCATCACCATGAGAAATGGGACGGCAGCGGCTATCCGGACAAGCTGAAAGGCACGAACATCCCGCTGTTTGCGCGCATCATTGCTTTTTCCGACGCCTGCGATACGATTGCCAGCGAGCGGCCGTACAAGAAACCCAAAACCTTCGCGCAGGCCCGCGAGATCATCCTGAAGGACGCCGGCTCGCATTTTGATCCGGAACTGGCCCCCGTCTTTTGCGGCCTCCCGCTCGAAGAAGTTCCCACCAGCCATCCCGACGGCATTCTTTCACTTCCATAGTCCGGCTCCGTGAAAAGAAAGGAGAACCTTCATGACAAACACCATGACCGGCAGGGTACCCCGCCGGACATTCCTGCGCGCCGGCAGCGCCATCGGAGCTGCGGTCGCCGCGGCCCCGCGCGTCGCCCAATCTGCCGCGCCGTCCCCTCGCCCCAACATCCTGTTCATTCTCTCCGACGACCACAGCGCCCCCTTTCTTGGCTGTTACGGCGACAAGGTTATCCGCACGCCGAACCTCGACCGGCTGGCCGCCGAGGGCATGCGCTTCGACCGCGCCTACACCACCTGTCCGCAGTGTGTGCCTTCGCGCGCCTCGCTGATGACCGGCCGCTCGCCCGTGGCCATCGCCATGACTCGGTTCAGCGCTCCGTTGCCGGCCGAAGTGCCGGCTTGGCCGCATCTGCTGCGCGAGAACGGCTACTTCACGGGAGTTTGCGGACGCTACTATCACCTTGACGGTCCGGCAACGGAGGGCGGAGTTCTGCAGGAGATTCTTCAGCGCCACAATCTCGAAGCCTTTGGGCCGCGGTTCGATCGCTTTGAAAAACGAGGCAGTCGGGCTGAAACGCCGGCATGGGTCAACAAGTTTTTCGACGCCAAACCCGCCGACCAACCTTTCTTCCTGTGGGTCAACTTCAGCGACCCGCACCGTCCCTTTGACAAAAACGCGCTGCCCACGCCCCATGACCCGAAGCGCCTGCAATTGCCCGGCCATTTTCCCGACACCGCGCTTCTGCGCGAGGACCTCGCCCAATACTATGACGAAATCGGCCGGCTGGACGGCGACGTCCAGCGCATCCTCGACATTCTCAAGGAACGCGGCTTTGCCGACAATACGATAATCATTTTTATGGGTGACAACGGCGGCGCGCTCCTTCGCGGCAAGGGAACCCTGTATGAAATGGGTTGCCATGTCCCGCTGATCGTGCGCTGGCCGGGAAAAGTCCAACCCGGCTCGACCACCCCGGAACTGATCTCCGGCGAGGACCTCATGCCGACGTTTCTCGAGGCTGCCGGTGTGCCCGTGCCCAACAGCGTTACGGGTCGCAGTTTTCTGAACCTCCTGCTCGGCAAACCCCACAAGGGCCGCGATTACGTCTTCACCGAGCGGGGAGCACACGGCCAAGGGTTGCCGAACAACTCGGCGGCGTTTGATCTCGGCCGCGCCCTTACGACCCAAACCCACCGCTTCATCTATAATGCGCTGTGGCAGATTCCTTTTTCGCCGGTGGACTTTGGCGGCCAGCCCTTCTGGAAGGAATTGCAGCAGATGCATGCGGAGGGCAAACTGGCTCCCGAATTCAGCCGGCTGTATTTCTCGCCCACACGCCCCATGTTCGAACTGTATGATTTGCGCAACGATCCATTTGAAATGAACAATTTGGCCGGCCGGCCGGAGGTGCGGGAAATTGAAGCCCGCCTGCGCAATGCCCTGATTGAATGGATGATCCTCGAACGCGACTATTTGCCGCTACCGCTGGGTGCCGGTGAACCGGCCCAAGCGGGGAAGAAAAAGAAGAAGAAGTGAACAAGCCAGGGTCAAAGTCCAAGCAATGCCGCGGTAAACCGCAATAGGTTGCAGACTATATTGGAGGATAACGAGATGAAACGACGCCAGTTTCTCACCCACACCACGGCAGCCGCAGCCGGCCTCGCAACATCCCGCATGGCACTTCCCGGCCGCGCGGCCAATACGCCACGGCCCAACTTCCTCTGGCTGATTGCCGAGGACTTCGGGCCTCATCTCGGCTGCTACGGCACCAAAGAGGTCTGGACGCCAAACCTCGACCGAATGGCCGCAGAGGGTGTCCGCTATACCCATTTCTTCGTTACCGGCCCCGTCTGTTCCCCCAGCCGATCGGCCTTCAACACCGGCATGTATCAAATCACCATCGGCGCGCACAACCACCGCTCCCACCGCGACGACGGCTATCGCCTGCCTGACGGGGTCCGTGTGCTCAGTGACTGGTTCCGCGACGCCGGCTACTTTACGGCCAACGTGACCAACTTCCCCGAATCGCTTGGCATTCGCGGCACCGGCAAGACCGACTGGAATTTCACCTATGACGGCAAGCCGTTTGACTCCAACAACTGGGCCGATCTTAAGTCCAACCAGCCGTTCTACGCGCAGGTCAATTTCAACGAAACCCACCGCCCCTTTACTGCGCCCAAGAAAGCCGACCCTGCAAAGGTCGAAATCCCGCCCTACTATCCCGACCATCCCGTCACCCGCGCCGACATGGCCGCCTATCTCGACGAAGCCACCGAACTGGATCGCAAGGTCGGACTGGTGCTCAAGCAGCTCGAAGAGGATGGTTTGGCCGACAATACGGTCGTTATTTTCTTCGGCGACAACGGCGAAGCCCACGTTCGCGGCAAACAATTCTGCTACGATGAGGGTCTCCGTGTGCCGCTGATCATCCGTTGGCCCAAGGGCATTCCGACGCCCGCCCATTTCAAACCGGGTTCAGTGGACGACCGTTTGCTGGTGGCGATTGACCTCGCCCCGACGTGCCTCGATCTTGCGGGCGTGCCAATCCCGCCCAAGATGGAAGGCCGCCCGTTCCTTGGCCCGCATGTCGGCGCCCCGCGCGAGTATGCCTTCGGTGCGCGCGACCGCTGCGACATGACCGTCTTCCGCTTCCGCACCGCACGCGACCGGCGCTATCGCTATATCCGCAACTTCACACCCGACCGGCCATTTCTCCAGCGCAATGACTACAAGGAGCAAAGCTATCCGGTCTGGAATCTTCTGAAGGAACTGGACAAGGAAGGCAAACTTACGCCGCCGCAAAAGTTCCTCACCGCCCCCACCATGCCCGAAGAGGAACTCTATGACCTTCAGAATGATCCGTACGAAATCAACAATTTGGCCAAATCGCCCGAGCACCAAGACGTGCTGAAACGAATGCGTGCAGCCGTCGAAAAATGGATTGAGGAAACCAACGATCAGGGCAGGGAACTGGAGCCGCCCGAACTGGCCGCCGCCGAAGGCTGGACCAAGCCCGAAAACGCTGCTAAAACCAAGGCGGAACGCCAAGCCAAACGCGAGGCCATGAAGAAAGGCCGGAAAAAGGAAAAAGAGTAAATAAACAAAGCCGCCTTTGGGCCGCCCCAGAACAGGCCGGAAGCGCGAGGTCGAAATCGAAGAAAACCCCTTCGCGGCCGGCCCGTCGTTGAACGCAAAAAACGATGAAGGGCGTTTTACGCCGCTTCGCCCAGAGCGAACTCGTCGTGGATGACTTTGACCGCGCGGTCCACTTCGCTCTCGCGAATCAGGCACGAGATGCGGATTTCCGACGTCGTAATGCTCTCGATGTTGATGTTGTTGCGCGCCAGCGCGGCAAACATCCGCGCGGCAACTTCGGTGTGGCTTTTGATGCCCACGCCGACCACCGAGACCTTCGCCACGTTGCTGTCCACGATGACGTCCTTGGCCTTGAGCGCCTTGCAGGCATCGCGCGCAATCTTCAGGGCTTTCTTCTCTTCGGCGCGGTCCACCGTGAACGAGATGTCGTTCAGGCCGTGTGTGCCGACGTTCTGGATGATCATGCCGATGACGATGTGGTGTTCGGCAAGCCGGCCGAAAAACTCGGCGGCGATGCCGGGGCGGTCGGGCACACCGAGCAGTGAGATTTTCGAGAGGTTGCGGTTGTAAGCAACACCGGAGATGACAATATCTTCCATGGATTCGGCCTCCTTGACGACCAAAGTTCCGGGCACGTCCTTGAAGGACGAGCGGACGTGGATGGGGACACCATAGTTGGCGGCGATTTCGACCGCGCGGCTGTGGAGCACCTGCGCGCCAACGCTCGCCAGTTCGAGCATTTCATCAAATGTGATTTTTTTGAGTTTGCGGGCATTCTTGACTACGCGCGGGTCGGCCGTATAGACGCCGTCCACGTCGGTGTAGATGTCGCAGACGTCGGCTTTGAGCGCGCAGGCCAGAGCGACGGCCGTGGTGTCGGAGCCGCCGCGGCCCAGCGTCGTAATGTCATTGTCGTCAGTCACGCCTTGGAACCCTGCCACCACCACGACTTTCCCCTGGCCGAGGGCTTCGCGCAGCCGCTCGTCGTTGATGTGGCGGATTCGCGCCTTGCGATAGACGCCGTTGGTATAAATCCCAACCTGCGGGCCGGTGAAGGAGATGGCCGGCACCCCCAGCGTTTCAATCGCGATGGCCATGAGCGCAATCGAAACCTGCTCGCCGGTGGCCATGAGCATGTCCATTTCGCGGGGCGGCGGGTCATCATTGATCTTGTGAGCCAGAGCAATCAGTTCATCGGTCGTGTGGCCCATGGCCGAAACCACCACGACGACCTGATTGCCTTTTTTGTGTTCGCGCACGGCCTTGGCCGCCGCCGCCTTGATTTTTTCGGGGTCGGCCACAGACGTGCCGCCGAATTTCATGACTATGAGCGCCACGTAGGTTTTCCGCCTTTGCTGTCAGATTTGCCGCCGGCCTCTAATCTTTTCGGACCGGCAAACAGTCGCGCCCGTTAGGATGGGCGACAAACAATAGGGCAAAAGAAGAAGTTCGGCCCGATGCCCTGTCAAGCCTTTTCCGGATCGAAGCCAAAGCCGCTGTTGGGGGAAACGACGCGCGGCCTCGATCTGGCCATTAAATAAAAGTGGGACCGGAAGTCGAATTTTTTTGGGGGAGGGTGACAAAAAAACCGAAATCCGATCCCACACTTGAATAGCTGGTTCTGGCTTCCTGCAGCGCTTTTTGCTCAATCCTCGCAAAACTTTTATTTTGGCCCGCTACCCTTTACACAAGATGGATATTGTTTCAATACTGTATCAGAAGTCAAAGCAAAAAAGAAATCGGAATCATTTTTCCTTAATAACTGACGGCCAATGGCCCATAACTACATACGATTGATTATTTGCAATTTATATAGATGCCTTTAGCCGCCAATCTATTTCATTTGCAATTCATATCCCCGCGTTGAGCGTTTTTTCTGCTTCGCCTTCCAAGAAAAAATCTCTATTTATCTGATTGAATTAGACGAAATGTAAATTTGATCTGCGATTCCTACGATCGCTGCATCTACCGGCAGGTCCTCGCCTTGCAGTCCCGTAAAAACCGCATCGCCGCTTTCGACAAAGAACACCAAATCCCCCAAGCCGCGCTTGGCTGTTGCATCGGTCGCGATGAGCGGCTTTCGGCACGGCTTGCCGGTGTGATCCAGCGGCTCGATCACGCAAATCTTGCACGAGACCAGCGAGGGGTCTTTCTGCGTGGCAACAATGTGGCCGATGACACGCGCAATATCCATGACTGTCACACCTTTGCGCTTTCGGGCGTTTCGGCGCGCTCGAACTTGCGATAGCGCAACTCGTTCTGAATCTCGACCGAGTCCACGATGGCGATGATGGCGGCGTCCACCGGCTTGTTCTTGGTTTGTGCCGTCAGACGCGCCGAACTGCCCTGCACGACAATTACCATCTCGTCGTAGCCAGCGCCGATGGCATCCACGGCCACGACGTAGGACGCCGTTTTCTTCATATCGAAGTCCACAATCTGCACGATCTGCATTTTGAAGCCTTCGAGGCCCGGATCCTTCTGTGTGGACACGACAGTGCCTGCGACTTTTCCCATGAGCATGTCTGCATGTCTCCTTTTCAAATCAGGCCGCGGTCGCGCAGCCGGTCGAGCACCTCGCGGGCAATTTGCTCGACCACTTCCGGCGACGGATTCAGTACGACCTCTGCGGGCCGGTGCACGTCAGGCGCACCGGTTGCAGTCCCCCCGCCGGCCCCAACACCGGCACCCGGCAACGGCGCCGCCCCGCACGTTCCCGCGCTTTGCGTGGCGCACGGCGGCGGCACATCGCACCGGGCCGCGCGGGGATCGCTCAGCCGGCGGTCGGGAAATCCCAACCGCTCCTTCAATTGAAACAACTCCTTCATGTGACGGTCGGTTACTTGTGTAATCTCGCCCAATTGCCACGCCAGCAGGATCGTCTGACAGTAGGCATCGAGGATTTCCATGCGCCAGAAGGCCTCCAGAACGCCCCGGCCCAGTGTTACCGCGCCATGGTTGGCCAGCAGGAACACATTGAAGTCGCGGATCACCGGCAGGATTTTTTCCGACAGGCGCGGCGTTCCGGGCGTTTCGTAGTCGGTGATCGGCACTTCGCCGACGAAAATCTCGACCTCCGGTATCACGCACTTGGGCACGGGCGTGTTCGTCACGGCAAAGGCGCTGGCATAGCGCGGATGAGCATGGACAACGGCGCGCACGTCCGAACGGTGGCGGTAAAACGTCAGATGCATGAGGATTTCCGACGTCTTCTGCCGATGGCCGCCGATCTGGTTGCCATCGAGGTCCAGCAACACCATATCGTCGGGTTCCATAAACCCTTTCGAGATCATAGTGGGCGTTGCAAGAATGCGTCCGTCGGCCAGCCGGTAGGAAAAATTCCCGCCGTTGGCCTCGACGAAATTCTTTGCGTAGCACCGCCGCCCGATTTCGCAAAACAACTCGCGGGCGCGCTGCTCGCTCAGATCGCCCTCGTCCAGTGGTGAACCGTATGCGCTCATTCCTGATTCCGGCCGCTTGGCGTGCGACACGTTCGGACTTATAGCTGCCGCCACGCACCGCCGTCAATAGCAGAATCAATCTTTGAGAAGTCTTTGGGAAAAAATACGGCTTGCAAAACCAAGGGGGAAGGGCGTATAAGCCATAAAAGTAAAAACCGCTTAGAAAGAGCGGGCATTTTCCCTTGTGCAAATGCGCAAGCATTGCCTCAAGAGAGAAGGAGGACACCAACATGACTTCAACATGCACCAAGAGGTCCGGAGGCTTCACGCTGATCGAATTGCTGATCGTCGTGGCGATTATTGCGATTCTGGCGGCGATTGCCATTCCGAACTTTCTGGAAGCGCAAACGCGGAGCAAGGTGGCAAGAGTCAAGGCAGACCTGCGGTCGGCGGCAGTGGCAGTCGAGGCCTACATTGTGGATCATAATGTGCCGCCGGTCATGATGGACGCAGCCCGGTCGGGCAACCCGCAAAAGAACCGCGGCGCGCTTCCCAATTTCTGGAGTCTGTCCACGCCGGTGGCCTATTTGACCACCTGCGACATTGTGGACCCGTTCTCGCCCATTCAGCGGAGAACGTTCCGCTACAGCACGGACTATAATCGCTATGACACGTCGCTGTTCATCTGCATGGTGAATATCCTCTCCTATCGCACCGAAGAATATCCGGATCGGAATTACGTGGGAGCGGCGCCGGCGATGTTCTGCGTGTTCTCCGAAGGGCCGGACTACGTACGCGGTCCGCGCCCCGACGGAAGCCCCGGTTTTCACGGCGACTATGCCCAGCCGTCCATGATCCCCGGCGATACGTGGTTCGTCACCTATCAGTATGATCCGACGAACGGGACAATTTCCAACGGCGATATTCTCCGTTGGCCGGGCGGCAACTAAATCCGCATTTGTTTGGGTGCTGCGGCCGCTGTCACAGCCATAGCCGCCGATCTTGGAAGGCCGCGAGATCGGGTCTGTGTCCAGCAGACCGAAAGACAGTCTTCCGAGAGCGGCGGCTGTTGGTTTTTAGCAGGTCGGTATCATGCGCATTGGATGGCAAAATCAGCAGATGCTCTTCACGGTGCTCTTGTGTGCGGTCATTGGATTGGTGGCCGCGCACCTGCTGGAAAAAGGCATCGGCGCAGCGGGCGAAAAAGAACGCGTGTTGAAACTGGCCGGTGCGCTAAGCCGCTGCACAACGCCACAGCAGTATCTGGCAGCGCTGGAAAAAGAATACCCGCCGGATTCGCCGCTGTGGCAGTCGCCGGCGTTGACGACCCGAGTGGAGACGGGACCATCCAGTCCTGTCATCGAACGGCTGAGAGACGAAAGGCTGCGTGTAACCGTGGCGGTAATGCAGCCGGAGCAGTTGATTACGCGCAATGCCTACCGGTATGTGCCCGCGGCTCTGATTGTTGAAGGCGGGCGTGGTTTCCTACTCGAAGAGGTTCGGTTAAACTCTCGCGGCAATCAAATCGTCTTCGAGTATTACTATCGCGGGGAAGCAACCGAGAGCACCGGCGGCGGGCGGGCCGCGAAATTTTGTCTGGGCCGCCGGCAGTGGATATTGCAAATCCCTTGACAGCGCGGCCGGTTCTGTCTCAATCTTTCCTTATCTCCGTAACAAGCAGGAGGGCCCAAACCATGGGCAAGACAATTTTGGTTGTGGATGACGAGGAAGACATTTTGCGGATGATTCGGCTTGCGCTCGAGCGAGCCGGGCATGTGGTGCAGACTGCAT
>JAOAGV010000051.1:31368-31601 GCA_026415575.1 Candidatus Sumerlaeia bacterium | reverse complement strand
TGTCATAATCCAGTGGATAGACAAACGGGTCGCGCAGCATGGTGGTGGACAGATACGACACGGGGGTGGTCAGGTCATAGACGGAATAGAACGGGCCGCGATTGACCTGGGTTTTGTTGGCCCGGATATATCCGCGCAGCAACGGGTAGGCACTCCAATCCACGGAATATGCCTCGAGTGCCACGGCGGCCGAACGCATGTCTGCCTTGACCCTTGACACTTTCGTGCGCGTC
>JAOAGV010000051.1:10508-31358 GCA_026415575.1 Candidatus Sumerlaeia bacterium | reverse complement strand
GCGTGAAGCCGGTCTGTTGGATACAAATGCGTCTTTTCATAGGATTTGATCCTCCTTTTTAGGGTATGGTATAAAATAATACCGGCGATAAAAATATTTTAATTCCCTTGTTCGGGTCAAGCAAAATCGTCTTTTACCGAACATCCGCTTCCGATGAGACCGGCAGGCTTTCGTCCTTGACTGGCGGTGCGACCGCGCAATACTCGTGATTTACATCGGGTCTTTCAGCGGCATGAAGAAAATGACGGGAAGTTGGCCTCATGCAAATTTGATCCGAAAGGAATTTTTACCGTGAACGACAGGATCATTATTCAATATTTGGACCGGGACACCCAACAATTGACCTTTACGGAAGCCGCCCGGCGCATGGGCGGCGAAGTGGTCGGCCTGCGGGAAGACTTTGTCATCCGCGGCGTCACCACGCTCGAAGAAAGCCGCCCGGGTTGGGTGTCGTTTATCAGCAACCCGCGATTTCTCGACTTGGCGCGGACCTCGCAGGCTTCCGGGTTTCTGGTCACAGCCAAATCGGTCGTTCCCGACCGCCCCTGTATTGTGCTGGACAACGTATGGAAGGGCATGTTGGTGCTCCTGAACCATTTTCATCCTGCGCCGCCGCCCGAACCCTATGTCCATCCGACGGCCATCCTCGGCTCGAATGTCTCTCTGGGCACCGACGTCTGGATCGGCCCTTATGTGGTCATCGAAAACGATGCAACCATCGGAAGCCGGAGCCGGATACACGCCCACTGCTATATCGGTCGCGGTGTGCGCATCGGCGAGGACGTATTGTTCCACCCGCGGGTAACCATTTTGCACAACTGCGAGGTTGGCAACCGTGTGATTCTTCATCCGGGCGTGGTCATCGGCGCCGACGGCTTCAAGTATGAGTTTATTGACGGCCGGTTGACCAAAATCCCGCAAGTCGGGCGCGTGGTCATCGAAGATGACGTCGAGTTGGGCGCCCAGACGTGCGTGGACCGTGCGTCGCTGACGGAGACGCGGATTTGCCGCGGCGTGAAAATTGACAATCTCTGCCAAATCGCCCATAACGTCCGCGTCGGCGCGGGCACGGTGTTTGCCGCACAGGTCGGCGTGGCCGGCTCGACCCGCATCGGCGAAAACTGCTTTCTGGCCGGACAGGTCGGGTTGGTGGACAACATCGAAGTGGGCGACCGCGCAAAGCTGGGCGCTCAGGCCGGCGTCAAGAACAACGTCCCGCCGGACGTATATTATTTGGGCGCCCCGGCCATCCCCGCCAAACAGTTTATGCGCATTCAGGCCGACCTGAACCATTTGGGCGAGATGCGCATGAAGATCAAAGAGTTCGAGCAGCGGATTGCGCGGCTGGAGCCGAAGCAGCCGGATGAAAGCAAAAAGCAGGAATGCGGATAGCAGGCCGCACGTCTCGTTTGAGAAATGTTTAATACGCGCATGTGTGGGGCGTTCCCACACAGCATGAAGACCTCTGGAGAAATCGGCCTGAGCATTTGATAGGAGGAGAAAAACCCATGAGAGCCCGAATACTTCTGCCAAAAATCCCGGCTCTATTTTTTGCTGCCGTTCTGTTGGTCGCGTGCCCGCCGCCTTGGCTGGCTCCCGAGTGGGTTCACATTAGCGGCGATTTGCCCCTGCCGCCTCCGCCGCCGTTTATGCTTCCGCCGGCGCCCGTTGTTGTTCACAGCGATGCGGCCGGTTGCGATTATGTCGCCGGCGTGGATTATGATATCTTCTACGTGGATGGCTTCTTTTACACCCATCATCAGGGGCGGTGGTTCTGCACGCCGCGCCCCGGAGCCGCATGGGTGATAGTCGAGCCGGCCTATGTGCCGCCGATTTTGGTTCCGGGCCCACCCCGTCCCGGCTGGCGCGGGGTCACGGTCGGTCCTGGACGCAAAATCACCCAATTCCGATCCGACTATCCCTTTCCCCGGCCATCAACTCCGCCTCCTGCCGCTGGCAAGTTACGGTCGCGCAGTGAAGAACCCGGGCCGGTTCGGGCGGGCACACCTTCATCGCCGGGAAGCATGGACAAAAGGAAAACAAACACACCCCCGCCGCCGGTTGTACCGCGCGGCGGCGCCGAACAACCCGGCCTCCGTCGCAAAACCCCGTCATTCTCGCGGCAAAAGGAACCTCAGACCACCGTTCCCTTGCCCGCTGCAGCCACGTTGAGACCGCAGAAACCCGTGACCGAGGCGCCGACAACCAAGCCGGCGGTTGCCAAGCCGACGCCAACGGCCAAAACTTTGCCGCCCGAACCGGTTTCAGAAACCAAACCGCGGTCGGGCCGCGCGTCGGGCCGGAAGTAAATCGAAAAAGCGGGTCGGGTCCGCTTCAGGGTTTTTTCTGAAGGCCGGCGGGAGTGGGCACAATCGTGTCATCCACCTGCGTGGGCACCACGGCCCGCTGGGCGCTTTCGACCAAGTCTGCCGGCAAATCCGCAATCGTCAGTTTATCGCCTTGACACCGAAAGACGGCGCGCTCGACGACGCTGCGAAGCTCCCTTACGTTGCCCGGCCAGCTGTAGGCCAGCAAGGCTTGGCTGAAGGATGTGGTGAACGGCAAATCCGGTCGGCCGGCGTGGGGGGCGATCTGTCGGGCAAACCCTCGTGCCAGTTCGATAATATCCTCGCGCCGGTTGCGCAGCGGCGGCACGGCCACCGTCAGCACGCCGATGGCGGCAAACAGTTCGGGGTCGAACGTGCCGGCCAACACTGCCTCGTCGAGCGGCCGGCTGGTTGTGGCGATCAGGCGGGTATCGGCGAAGTAGCGACGCTGGCTGCCGACGCGTTGAAATTTCAGCGTTTTCAAGTAAGCCAGAAGCGCCCGTTGCAGATTGGACGGCAGGGCCCCGATCTCCTCGATGACCAGCGTTCCGCCGTGGGCGGCTTCAATCTTGCCGGCGCCCGTTTGTGCCGTTTCGCTGCTTTCACTTTCCGAAATGCCGAACAAGGCGGCTTCCAAATCCTCGGGCTTGGTGCTGAGCACATGGAACCAGACCAAGGGGCCGTTCTGTCGCGGGCTGGCGGCGTGAATGGCATGCGCCGCCTCGTGCTTGCCCGAGCCGCATTCGCCCACAATGAGAACGGGTTCCTCGGAAGCGGCGACCTCGGCAATCCGGCGGTGGAGTTTGTCTATGGCCGGTGAAATGCCCGACAAAGTTCTCACGGCGGAGCCCCCCTCGCCGGCCATTCGTGCCGCCGACTCCAGCCGTTCCATCTGCTGCGCCTGAAAAATGCCTCCACCGATCAAGTGGGCAATCGCGGTAAAGGGGATCAGCGAATGGTGGTCAAAGTAGTTGGGCTTCAAATGGTCTATCAAAATGGCGCCGATGCCGCGTTCGCGATGAATCAGCGGAGCGCACATGACGGAACGGCCGGTCTCGCCGCCGGCCAGATTCAGAATGTCGTCGGCAGGCAATTCCACCCGCGTATCGCGGACACACACCGCGCGGCGCGTTCGCAAACTGTAGCACACCACACGCTGGCTGATCAGTGGCGTGGCCTCGTCGCTCAGGATTAGTGTGGGCTGAACCGGCGGTTTGACGGTCTCCGTCAGGAACAAACTGGCGGTGTTGGCTTTGAAAAAGGCGCGAATGGCCCCCACCGACTCGCGCACCAGATGGGGAAGCCCCAGACCGGCGTTCAGGATGGAGGCGATGCGGTAGAGAATTTCAAGACTATTGGCGTCAAAGGCCTGCTCGCGGAACCAAAGCGGACCGACGGAATCCTCAAAATCCGTGTCTTCCAGTGCATCCGGCGCAACTTGGGCTTCATCCGCCACAACAGAGATGGGGACGGCTTCGTCGGACTCGAACACCAGCACGGTTTCGCCAATCTCCACGCGGTCGCCCGCACGAAGCACCTTGGCGCTGACGATTTTTTGTCCGTTGACCAGCGTCCCGTTCCGGCTGCCCAAATCCTCGACCCACCACGCCCCCTTGGAAAAGAACACTCGCGCATGACGTCTCGAAACCATTGGATCGCGGAGCTGGACGGTGCATTCCCGCCCCCGCCCGATTACTACAGGTTCCTTTTCCAGATTGCAACGCGTGCCCGCTGCTTCGCCGGTGATAATGGAAAGAAGATTCATCGCTGCCTCTGCCTACCGTCCAAACACGCCCAACGCCTGGCCGACAGGCCGGCAACCGGTTTCGGTACTTTGCAAAGCCATCCGCTGGCGTTAAGCGTCCTTGGCGTCTCCTCTGCCGGAGACACCGCATGACATGAAGACAGATGGAATTTCGTTTGTCGAGCCTTTTCTGAAAGGGGGCAACGGGGTGAACCTCCCAAAACCAGCAGAAGGTTCCCCCGCTCGCAGGCAAGACAGCGGCGTAATGCCGGAAAAATCCTTCCGCACAGCGCCAAGAGCTTTGGCGTGCGTGCAGCCATGCTGCCGCTTTGCTGAAATCATCTGTCTTCAGTCAAAGTATCGGCGCTGGGAAAAGAACCCACGCTTGGCGGGTTCGGGTTTGGCATAAGACAAAGCGGCAGCGTGGCTGCCGCAGTCCAAAGTGGCCGCCGATTTGTGAATAATGACAAAGGCGCTGCCTCAGGCCATTTCCTTTTCGCCGTTCCAGTCAAAAAAAGCCACAGCATGATCGAACGACCTTCTCGCGATTTCGGGAGAAGATCGTCGGGCGCAACGCCGCCGCAGAAAATCCTTGAAACAGAAGGTGTTGACGGGCAATGTCCTCGAAGACTTCAGCGGAGGTAGGCCATGGCCGCGGGGCCGCAGGACAATCAGACACTGGCGGGACGGAAGATCATCCTGGGCATTTCCGGCGGCATCGCTGCATATAAGGCGGCTGATCTGGCCCGCCAGTTGCGCAAGCGCGGCGCAGAATTGCGCGTGGTGATGACCCGGAACGCCGCGCAGTTTGTCTCGCCGTTGACATTCGCCACGCTCACGCAAGCGCCCGTCTGTGTCTCGCTCTGGAAACAGCCCGACGCATGGTCCATGGAGCATATCAGCAATGCCCGCTGGGGCGACCTGTTGCTGGTGGCGCCGGCGACGGCCAACGTCATCGCCAAGTTCGCCCACGGTATTGCCGACGACGCGCTGACGACGCTCTATCTGGCATGGCGGGGGCCGGTGGTGATTGCGCCTGCAATGAATACGGCGATGTTCGAACATCCGGCGTATCAGGCCAACGAGGCCGTGCTGCGCCAGCGCGGCCATGCCATTGTCGGGCCGGAGTCGGGCGAACTGGCCTGCGGCGAGGAAGGCGCAGGGCGCCTCGCGTCGCTCGATGCAATCCTCGCGGCGGTCGAAACGCACATGTCGCCCGACCGCCCGCTCGAAGGCCTGCGTGTGCTCATTACGGCAGGGCCGACGCGCGAGTTTCTCGACCCGATTCGGTTCCTGTCCAATCCCTCGTCGGGGAAAATGGGTTTTGCGCTGGCGGAGCAGGCGTCGCGCATGGGCGCAGAGGTAACGCTGATTGCAGGGCCGGTTACGCTGCCGACGCCTTCGGGGGTCGAGCGCGTGGACGTGGTCAGTGCGCAGGCGATGCACGACGCGGTGATGGAGCGTTGCGGACAGGCGGACATTCTGGTGTTTGCCGCAGCCGTTTCGGACTTTGCTCCGGAGCGGGCGGCCGAAAGCAAGATCAAGAAGCGCGAGTGGGCGCGGTCGCTTCAATTGCGGCGAACTCCGGATGTCGCGCGGGCATTTGGCCAAGTCAAACGGCCCGACCAGGTCAGCGTGGGCTTCGCCGCCGACACGGAGGATGTGGTGCAGTCGGCACGCATGAAGTTGCGCGAGAAGCGGTTCGATTTTGTCCTTGCCAATCCGGTGCGAGGGGAAGAACAAGTTTTCGGTTCGGAGCATAATCGCGGCTGGCTGGTCGGGCCGTCCGGCCGTCCGCGCGCACTCGAGCGGATGACCAAGAGCGAAATGGCGCGCCACGTGTTGCAGCACGCCGTCGAGGTGCTGCGGCGCAAACGCTGAGTCCCGGCGGGCTTGACGCCGGCAAAAGGGCCTCTGGTTGGGCCGGACAAACCGGCGGCGGTTTGATAGGAAAGGGGTGTCAGTCCATGGCCAACGAAACGGCAGCCGATGAACTGGTCAAGATGCTGCGCGACATCTTGCAGAAAATGGTCAAGCTGAATGCTTCCGATTTGCATTTGAAAGTCGGAACACATCCGGTGTTTCGCATTCATGGGGCATTGCAGCCCGACCCTTCCTATCCGAAACTGACCAAGGAGATGATGGCGGCTCTGGTCGAGCGGCTGGTGCCCGGACCGCTGAAAGAGGGACTCAAGCGGGACGGGGCGGTGGACTTCGGCTTCAGTCTCGACGCCAACAACCGGCTGCGTACCAACGCCTATTTGCAGCGGAGCAACTACAGCATCGCGCTGCGGCGTCTGGGCTATGAACATCTGGGATTCGAGCAGCTGCATCTGCCGCCGATCATTACAACTATCGCCGAATACAAATACGGCATGATTCTGCTGACCGGCCCGACCGGCTGCGGCAAGTCCACCACCATGGCGGCGATTCTCAACCACATCAACGTTCACAAAAAATGCCACATCATTACGATCGAAGACCCGATCGAGTTCATTCACCGCGACATTAACTGTTTGATTGACCAGCGGGAGATCGGCATTGATACGCGCTCGTTCGAGGTGGGATTGCGCCATGCCATGCGCGAAGACCCCGACGTAATTCTCGTCGGCGAAATGCGCGATCAGGAGACGGTCAACATTGCCATTCGTGCGGCCATGACCGGCCACCTGATTCTCAGCACCACGCACACCATCAGCGCCGTGCAGACGGTCAACCGCATCCTCAAGTTTTTCCCGGTCGAAACGCATCCGGCCATCCGCAGCGACCTCACTCTGGCACTCAAGGCGGTCTTGACGCAGCGGCTGATTCCGGGGGCCGACGGGCACTCGCGCGTGCCGGCCGTCGAGGTGATGATCGTCAATGAAATGATCCGGAAACTTATCCGCGAAGACCGCATCGAGGACATGATTCAGGTGATCCGCAACCGTGTGGATGACATGCAGTCGTTCGATCAATCGCTCTATGATTTGGTGCAGCAAAAGCTGGTGGCCCCTGAAACAGCGATTGAGTATGCAGAAGACCCGGCGGCCTTCCGGCGCAATCTGATGGGCGGCTTTGCCGGCACCGACCGGTCGAGTCTGGTGGGGTCGTTCTAAGTGGACAACGCACCGTGTGGACTTGGTGGACAACATGGACGGGATGGACGGAGGCGGTGTCGAACAGATGAAATTTCAGTGTTCTGCTTGTATTATTATCATTGACAGAGGCCCCGATTCGTGATTGAGCATGGCGCCAGCTGGCAAGACTTGCTCCGCCAAACGCGGGTATATTTGGAAATTCTCCGCGAGGGTGGCATCGAGTTTGCCGACGGACAATTCGCAAAAAGCGTCAAAGCCGCTGTAGAAATGCCAACGGCTACGCGGCCGAAGACCGCTCCGGCCAGCCAGCCGCGCGGCATGAGCGCTGAGGAGCGTGCTGCACTGAAAGCCGCTTTAACCGATCCGTATGCACGGCTGATGCCCAAACCGCCCGCCGCACCCGTTGCGCCGTCGGCGCGGCCGACGCCGGCGTCCGGGGCGCTGCCCGGCGGAATCGGGCGGGCAGCACCCGCTTCGGTTGCGCCGGCCAAAGCCGCGAAGGTAACATTGAAAGATCGGACGGAAGGAGCGAAGATTATTGCTGCAGCCGGAGACTTGAACCAATTGCAGCATCTGATTTCCGGCTGCTACATGTGCAACTTGTCTGCCGGACGGACGCACACGGTTCCGGGGGAAGGCAACCCGCGGGCGGCGTTAATGTTTATCGGCGAGGCACCGGGGTACCACGAAGACGTGCAGGGCCGACCGTTTGTGGGGCGGGCGGGTGAATTGCTGACGAAGATGATCGAGGCGATGGGCCTGCGCCGCACGGACGTCTATATCGCCAACATCGTCAAGTGCCGGCCGCCGGGCAACCGCGACCCGCTGCCCGAGGAAATGCTGGCATGTGAGCCCTATCTGAAACGGCAAATCGAGTTGATCCGTCCGAAAGTCATTTGTGCGCTGGGGCGGATCGCCATTCAGGGGCTGTTGCGCGAGACCACTCCAATTACGCAGTTGCGGGGGCAGTGGCGCACATATCAAAATATTCCGTTGATGCCGACGTTCCATCCCGCGTATCTTCTGCGCAACCCCGGCGGGAAGCGCTTTGCGTGGGAAGATCTCAAGGCAATCCTGGCCAAGCTGGGCCTGCCGGTTCCGGCGGGCCGGGGCGGCCCGTGATGCCAAAGGAGCAGGGGACTTATGGAACTGCGAGAGTTGCTCAAGCGGTTGAAGGACATGGGGGGCTCGGATTTGCATCTGGTGGCCGGATTGCCGCCTGCGGTGCGGGTGCACAACGAGCTGACGCTCCTCCGCGACGTCGGGCGTCCGACGCCGGAACAGATGCGCGAGATGATCTATCCCATTTTGGCCAAGGAAGAGATCGAGCGGTTCGAGAATGACCCGCATTTCCGCTATGATCTGGATTTTGCGCGCGGCGTGGCTGATCTGGGGCGGTTTCGTTTTAATCTCCACAAGCAGCGCGGCAGCTTGTCCTGCACCATTCGGGCGCTGTCGGGCTCGATCCCGTCGCTGGAGTCGCTGGGACTGCCGCCGGGGGTTCGCGATTTCACCGGCAGCCTGCGGGGGCTGGTCCTTGTGACCGGTCCGGGCGGGAGCGGACGCTCGACCACGCTGGCATCGCTGGTGGACGAGATCAACCACCAACGTTCGGCGCGCATCATGACCATCGAGGATCCCGTCGAATACGTTATTCCCTCGGACCGTGCGATTGTTACACAGAGGGAAGTGGGCGACGGAGCCGATACGCTCAGTTTTGAAAACGCCATGCGGTATGCGCGCCGGCAGGATATTGACGTGCTGATGGTCGGTTATCTCGGCACGCCGGGCACCATGCAGCAGGCGCTCGAGCTGGCGGAAATGGGTCTGCTGGTGCTGGGATGCGTGACCACAACCTCGGCCGTGCAGACCCTGATGTATTACATTGACTGCTTTCCGGCGGACCAGCAGGCGCAGGTCGTCTCGAAGCTCAGCAGCAATCTGCTGGGAACGATTTCGCAAATCCTCCTGCCGCGGTCCGACCACCGCGGGCGCGTACTGGCTTGCGAGGTCATGAAGGTCAACGTTCTGATCCGTTCGGAAATCCGGCAGAGAAAGTTCGACACGATTTACACGATCATGCAGGCCTCGGCAGCCGAAGGCATGCAGACGATGGATCAATCGCTGGTGGACCTTGCGCGCCAGAACCTCATTGACTACGCCACCGCCCGCCCGTATATCCGCGAGGAAGCCACGCATCGGATGGTCTATCAGCTGACGGGCGCGGGACACGCCGGTGTGCCTGCGCCGGCTGCCGCCGGCGAAAAGGCAGCCGTGATTGCGCCGGGCTTGAGCGACTCGCAAATCCGGCGGCGGCTGGGAACTGCCGCGATTCCGCCGTGGGAAAAACAGCCGTAGCTGCTGTCAGGCGGGAAAAGAACCAACCTCAATAGACATCGCGGGCAAATCATCCACCCGCCGCCCGCTGCCTATATCCATCGAACGCAGTCCTACCGGTTCTTGGCTGCCCGCCGTGCCTGCGCCCGCAGGGGAAGCGCCACCAGCCGGATGAAGCCCGTTGCATCCCGCGGATCATAGGGCCCTTCGCTCGCGTCCATCGTGGCAATCTCCGGGTCGTAGAGCGAGACGGGCGACCGCCGGCCCGTGATGGTCAGATTGCCTTTATACAACTCAATGCCAACGGTGCCGGTCACCCATCGCTGCGTCGTTTTGACCATGGCCAACAGGACTTCCATCTCCGGCGAATACCACAGGCCGTCGTAGGCCAGCTTGGCAAAGCGCGGCATCAGCGTGTCCTTGAGATTGATCACGCCGCGGTCGAGCGTCAGGCCTTCGAGGTCGCGGTGGGCGGCCATGAGAATGGTTGCGCCGGGGGTTTCATAGACGCCGCGCGACTTCATGCCGACGTGCCGGCTTTCGACCATGTCCACGCGGCCGATGCCGTGCTCGCCGCCGAGGGCATTCAGTTTGGAAAGCAGCGCGGCCGGACCGAGTGCCTTGCCGTTCAGTTTCACCGGCACGCCCTGTTTGAATTCGATCTCGATTTGCGCGGGCGTATCGGGCGCGTCCTTCGGCGAGCGCGTCAGCTCGAACATGTTGTCCGGCGGACGCAGCGCCGGGTCTTCGAGAATGCCGGCCTCGAAACTCAGGTGCATCAGATTCTCGTCGTTGCTCCATGGCTGCTCGACCGACGCCTTGATCGGAATGTTGTGCTTGCGGCAATAGGCGATGGCGTCGCTGCGGCCGCGAATCTTGCGGTAGAACGACGGTTCACGCCACGGCGCCACAATCTTGACGTCGGGCTTGAGCGCATAAGCCGTCACCTCGAACCGCACCTGGTCGTTGCCCTTGCCCGTTGCGCCGTGGCTGACCCACTCGGCGCCCTCTTCGTTGGCCACCGCGATCATGCCCTTGGCAATCAGCGGCCGCGCCAGCGAAGTGCCCATGAGATAGCGGCCCTCGTAGAGCGCGTTGAACTGAATGGAGGGGAAGACGAAGTCGCGCACAAATTCGTTGCGCAGGTCGCGTATGACCAGCTTCTTGGCGCCGCTGGCCAGTGCCTTGGCCTCGAGCGCGCCAAAATCCTCGCGCTGGCCAATGTTGGCGACAAAGCAGATGACCTCCCACCCCTGCTCGTCGAGCCATTTGCAGATGACCGACGTGTCTAATCCGCCCGAATAGGCGAGAACGACTTTCCCTTTTGCTGCGGCCATGAGGCTGTTCCCCCTTGCGAAACAATCCGTATTTGAGCAATCCATTTTCCCTGAGAACGGGATCAAGGAAAGCAAGTTGTTGCGCCCGATGCTCCGGCTCTGTCAAGAGAATCTGCTTGCAAAACCAAGCTGCCATGCTTTCTCAAAAGGGTTTTTCGTGGACAGGCGGACAGGCGTTTTGCTACCTCACTGGCTGAGGTGTGGGGAGAAATTCCATGAAGCCGATTCTGCAATATGTTCGAGTGCTAATGGTGCCGGCTGCAACGCTCGTTCTTCTGTGGGTTTCGCTGCAAAGCGTTGCCCCGCAATCGCCCGGCCCGACACCTGCACCGCCGCCCGCGCCCACACCGCTGACACCCGCTCCGGCTCCAACGCCCGCGCCCACACCCACTCCGCCGCCCGAGCCGACGCCCTATGTGTGGTCGGACGACTTGCGCGACGACGAGAGCCTGTCGCGCGAGGAGCGGATTCGCCGCCATCAGTTGCGTCTGCAACAAGTTCTGGCTGAAGCGCAGGCCAAGGCCGAAGAGCGCAAGAAAGCCGCCGCCGCCGAGCAACAAGCGGCCGCCGCTGCCATCCAGCCGGCCGCTCCGCCCCCGCCCACTGCACCAGCGCCCGCGCCCACACCGCCGCCGCCCGCTCCGGCTCCGGCGCCCGCGCCCACAGCGCAAGCCACGTTTCGCATGTCCAAAGGCATTGTCTATTTCCGCCCGTTTCAGATTCTGTCGCGTGTGGGCGATTCCTTCGATACGACGGTCGAGGTGTTCAATGGCTCCGGCGAACCCTTTGATGAACTCGTCCTCGTCATGAAGTATGATCCCCTCGTCGTCGCTCCCCAAGAAGTCAATGATGCTGCCATTCATCGGCATGCAAGCGACGCCTCGCTTCAGGTCAATCGGTCAAAGGGCGAGCTCCGCTACGCGGCCCGGCTGAAGCAAAACATATCCCAGACCACGACAGCGCTGCTGACCATCCGCTGGCGTGCCCTCAATCCGGTGCTCTATTCCGAAATCGGTTTCATCTTGAACGACGAGGCGACGCGGATTGGAAAGGGCGAAGGCAACATTCTGGGCTACGTGGCTGCGGGCGAGCGACCGGGTGGCGCGCTGTCGGCCGGCGTGGTGGTTGCGCCGCGCGACGACTCGCCCCGCAAGATCATCCCGCCGCTGACCGAGACGGCTCTGGCCCGCGTTGACCAGCGCGTCGAACTCCATCTCGAAGCAGAGCCGGAGACCGTCGGCAAGGGCGCGGAATGGACCGTAAGCGTGATGCTGCGCAACGACGCCGCGCTGCCGTTCAACGATGTGCGCTTCCGTGTGTTCTTCCGGCCCGACCGCCTTCAGGTTGAAGACTGGCACACGGGCAACTGGATTCGGCAGGGGGTCAACATCTTCGACGGCTTTGCCCACGAGCGCTATCCTTTCGAGGTGCACCGCGCCAACAGCGCCGACAATACGCGCGGCGAAATCCTCTATCATGTCGGGACGCGTCTGGCCCGGTATTTTCCAAGCGGGGAAATTGCCCGCATCAAATTCAAAGCCCTCGACGATGCTTCTCTTAACGATGTATGGTTTGATTTTGAGGCGACGGATTCGCCGGAACAAATTTTCAGCGACGTCAGTTTTCTCGGCTCAAGTGTCATGTTTGCGCCGCGCCGGCGCGCCGAAGCTTCGCCCCGCCCAACGCCAGAGCCGCTTCGTCCGCCCGACTCATGACTCCCCGCCGCGCCAAGTCGAACACGGCGCAGGCAGGCCGCTTGCGAGAGACTCCGCTCCGGCGGCGGCCTTCCCCCCGCAGCAAGGACCGCACAGCCGAACTGCGCGTTTCGCGCCGCGAACAGGCCTCCTTCTGGCGCAAAATCCTTGCCACCGAACAAGGCACGCCACGGATCATCCCGCCGGCGGATTGCGAGGTGGCCCTTGTCTATCCCAACCACTACAGCGTGGGAATGTCGAGCCTCGGCTATCAAATGGTCTATCGCTGGATAAACGAGCACCCGCGCGCGCTGGCCGAGAGGTTCTTTTGCGAAGGCGGACGGGCCCTCAGCGTCGAACACCAGAGACCGTTGGACGCATTTGAACTGATTGCCTTCAGCTTCTCCTATGAACTGGACTATCTGGAAGCCGTCCGGTTTCTGATGGAAAACCGCATCGCGCCCAAAGCCGCCGAACGCCACCCGACAGCCGACCCCATTGTTCTCGCCGGCGGCATTTCACTTCTGGTGAACCGCCTGCCAATTTATGATCTTGCAGATGTGCTGGTGCTCGGTGACGGAGAAGACGTGACGCCGCACCTGCTCAATGCATGGTGCGAGAGCGGAGGCGACCGCCGCCGGTTCCTCGAGGCAATCGCCCGCCTCGAAGGTGTCGAGGTCACCGAGGGTGCCGCGTTGCGCTTCAATCTCGGCCTTTCTTCCGCAATCCGCACCCCTCGATTGCAAACCGCCTCTCTGCATCTTGCCCGCCCGCTCAATCGTCCCGACGCCTTCTCCGCCGTGCTCGCTCCTTTGAGCGAGCTGGGTGACCGCTGTCTGGTGGAAATTGCGCGCGGTTGTCCCTACCGTTGCACGTTCTGTTTCATCGGCGAAACGCTCGACTACCGACCACGGCCGTTGGACTGCGTGTTCGAGATGCTCGAACGCGGGCGAACCCTCGCCAACCGCTTCGGCCTGATTGCTCCCGCCGTCGGCAGCCATCCCGACATCGAGCGCATCTGCGAATACTGTCTGCGAGAAGGGCTGGAGATCTCCTTCTCGTCGCTTCGCCTCGAAGACGTAACGCCGGCGATGTTGGAACTTCTGGCCGCCAGCGGCCAGCAACTTGTAACCCTAGCACCGGAAGCCGGCTCCGAGCGCTTGCGCCGGCTTCTGGGCAAGCGCCTGAGCAACGAACATGTTACGGCGTTTGCCGCCGAGGCCGCCGCTCGCGGCATTCAGGATTTCCGCCTCTATTTTATGTTGGGTCTGCCGACGGAAGAGATGGAGGACATTGAGGCCATCGCGCGGCTCGTGGGCGACGTGCACGCTGCGGCAAGCGGCGCCCGCACCGGCCCCACGCGGCCCGTGCGGATTTCGGTCAGCGCATCGGTTTTTGTTCCCAAACCCGGCACTCCGCTGGCAAAAATGGGCTGCCCATCGCCGGCCGATACGCAGAAGCACATCCGACGCCTGACGGCCCTGCTTGGCCGAATGCCGGCGGTATGTTTTCGACCTCCCAGTCTGATCGAGGCGCGCGCACAGCGCGTCCTTTCATGGGCCGGACGCGACGCGCTCGACGCCCTCATCGCGGCCGCGCACGCGGGGGGTTCTTGGCGCGCATTTCTGTCCCGGCAGGAACATAGCCCCAAACACAGGCCGGCATGATCGTTCTGATTCCGGAAAGCCTGTCCGACCCCCGACACAATCCTTAGAATCTACAACGCTGCATCCAGCCACTCCTTCAAGAGGGCGGTCATGCGTTTTCGGGCGGACTTCAGTCCTTTCCTTCGAATCCAGTCCAACAATCCGGCATCCAGCAGCCAGTTCAATACGCGAACACTTTTCTGGGGATCGGTCGCTTGCTGCAGAATCGCGCGACGGGCCGAGCCCAGCAAGGCAACATATTGTCCATAAGCCGGATCGAACTGGTTTTCGAGTTCGCGCCGCAGCCGTTTGGCATAGGCGGGACATGCTCCTTCGGTTGAGACGGCCACCACAAGCGACCCACGCCGGACAATCGAGGGAACGATGAAATCGCACAGTTCGGGATCGTCCACGACGTTGGTGAGGATGCCGCGCCGTTGGGCGTCGGCCCGAATGCGGCGGTTGAGCGCGCGGTCGTTGGTGGCAACGAAGACCAGCCGCCTGCCGTGAAGATCACTCGCACGATAGGGCCGCTCGTGAAGGACGATGCGGCCGCGCGCAGCCATTTGCCGCAACGCCGCCGAGGCCGCGACCGCGACGACCGTTACGCGCGCCTTGTGTTGGAGCAGCGTGCGGACTTTGCGCAGCCCCACCGCCCCGCCGCCGACCACCAGCACCGGAAGACCCGTCAGGTCCAGAAAAAGCGGGTAGTATTGAGGCATCGCAAAACCTTTGTTGAACGACCCGATGCTGTTTCACCCTTTCGGGATAGGGCTTTTCCGTCATCGGCTCCAAAAAGTCAATCGCAATACGTATAAGGCAGCCAAAGACGCAAAGAAACAAGGGCCTCTTTTCCCTTTGAGTTCGTCGCAGAAAAATCCAATGCTGCGATCATGCCTCAATAAGCCTTCGGCAGGGTCATTGATCTTGGCCAACTTGGTGTCGTTGCGTGAGACTAGTTATTAAGGTCCCATTGTCGGCATGGGTTTTGACTCTTGCGTTCACCCAAAAGCGATGGTCGAATAGCAATTGCGCGATGAGGATATTCACCGCCTCCTCTTACCCAACGACACAAAAACTTATCCGGCTCTGAAAATGTGTATTTCACGGGAACCATCTGATGGTGCTTGGAGTCCAAAGGAAAGAAGCACAGGGGCGCGCAACAGCCCGCAAGGGAGTTGAGATGGCTTTTGACTCTTCTTCTCTGCGGCAATCCCAAAACAGCAAATCGTAATGATCCTACGCTGCAAAGACCCCGTTGAAACGCAAATCACAGACGGCACGCTGAACCGAAAACTGCATGCGCGCACGGACGACACACTGAAGTGTGAACTGCGAACAGTCCACAAAAGCGTGGACTACAAACACGCATAGGGAGAAACGGCGATGAGAACGATACGGTGGTTTGCCGTGGCGTTGGCACTGAGTATTCCGGCCATTGGCTACTTGCGCTACAAGCCCGATGATCCGGTGCACGCCATAGATCTCGCGCTCGGCGACCGCGCCTACGGCGACGCGGTGAAGCTGCTCAAGGCCGAGATTGCCAAAAATCCCGCCAACGAAGATTTGCTGCTGGTCAAACTGGCCGCGGCCCATGAACTCAACAAGGATTTTGCCCAGTCCATCGAAACACTCGACCGACTCCTCAAGAAGTTTCCGAAATCCGAATGGGCGCGCAAAGCCAACTTCCGCAAGGCGCAGTGCTTTGCCGCGCTCAAGCAGTGGGACAAGGCGCAGGCGCTGGCCGGCGGACAGGTGCGCTACCTCGTCTCCAACGAACGCAAGCTCGAACTGGCCGACACTTATGTGAAATATGCCGAGGCCGCCTTCAAGCCCACCGACGCCGACAAGAAGCCCGACTATGAGAAGGCGCGCGTTTTCTATGAGAAGGCGCTCGATCTCGGTTTTACCGGCGCGCGGGCCGAGGAGATTCGCTATCTTATCGGCCTGTGCCATTTTCAATTGGGTCAATTTGATCAGACTGTTGCGCGGCTGGAAACCTTCACAAAAGACTTTCCCCAAAGCCGGTGGGCTGCGCCCGCGCTTTATCAACTCGGGCTGGCCCGCGCACGCAAGGGCGAGACCGTCCGCGCGCGGATTCATTTCCGCGACCTCATCAGCGACTATCCCGACACGACGCAAACGGCGCTGGCCGCCTATGAAATCGCAATGACCTACGGCGTTCCCAATCCGCCCAACGACGAATCGCTCGAACTGGGCGTCAAGGCGTTGCGCGAGTTCGTTGCAAAGTACCCCGATCATGCGAGGGCGCTGACGGCGGATTTTCAAATTGCGCAGACCTATCAGAATCGCGGCCGTGCCGACCAAGCCATCGTCGAATACCGCCGGTTCATCGAGGCCCACGCACAATCCACAGACGACCTTCTGCCGGCGGCGAAAATTCAGCTCGGTCATGTCTTGCGCGGCCAGAAAAAGTTCGCCGAAGCGATCGAAACCTGGAGCGCCTATCTCAAGGCGCATCCCACGCACAACCAGTGGGACAACGTGCAGCGCGAGATCATCAGCACGCACTTCATGATCGCCGACGATCTGCTGCGGCTGAAAAAACATGACGAGGCCCGCAAGGCATACGAAGATTTCCTGCTGCACTATCCGCTCGACTCGCGCGCCCCGCAGGCCGCCTATCTGCTCGGCGACATTGACGCCCGGCTTGGTCAACACGAAAAAGCCATCGCCCAGTGGGAAAAGGTTGTCTCGAAATACGCGGGACAGGAATACGCCAAACGCGCCCGCTATCGGATCGCGCTGGCCTGCGAGCAGAACGTGAACAACCTCGCCAAAGCCTACGAGACCTACAGGAAATCGGCCGAAGACGACAAATGGCCCGACGGCGTGCGCCGTTTCGAGGAACTCAAAAAGAAACATCTTGCCGTGGTGACCGAGCGCATCCTTCGCACCGATGAGAAACCCGTTCTGCGCATTGCCGCGCGCAACATCGAGAAACTCAAGTTCGCGGCCTATCGCATCAACATGGAAACGTATTTCAACCGCCATCACAGCTTCCGCGGCATTGAAAAACTCGACATCACCCTGATCGAGCCGGTGAAACGCTGGGAGCATACGTTCGCCGACTTCGAGAAGTATCGCCTCTACGAAGCCCACGTCGAAATTCCCCTCGAAGGCCCGGGCGTTTGGGCCATCAACGCAACCGACGAAGATCTTGAAGCCACGACCATGTATGTCGTGAGCGACCTTGCCCTCATCAGCAAGTCCACGCGCAAAGAAGTCTTTGTCTTTGCGCAAAACACCCGAACCAACAAACCGTATCCCAATGCGCAGGTGCTCGTCAGCGACGGGAGCAAGATCCTCGCCGCCGGCAAGACCGATGAGAAGGGTGTATTTCAACAAAAGATTGCCGAGCTCAAAACCGCTCCGCAGGCCAAGTTCTTTGTCTTCGACGGCTCGCATTACGCCTCGAACGACTTGAACATTGCCCAACTGGCCTATGTCGAGGAGTTGCAGCCGAAAGCCTACATCTTCACGGACAAGCCGGCCTATCGCCCCGGACAGGTGGTGCATGTCGCGGGCATTGTGCGAAAGGTGAAAGACGGACAGTACGAGTTTGAAAAAGGGGAATCGTTCACGTGCGATCTGGTAGGCGCGCGCGGCGACCTGATCGAACGCCGCACCGTCGCGCTCGACGACTTCGGCATGTTTTACAGCGACTTCGTGCTGGCCGCGCAGGCCCCGCTCGGCGAATACAAGGTAAATCTGTACAAGGAGAAGGGGCCGAACTTCACGGGCTCGTTTCGCGTCGAGCGCTATCAGCTGGAAAACATCGAACTCAAGATTGACCTGCCGCAGACGGTCTTTTTGCGCGGCGACAAGGTAAAGGGCAAGATCATTGCCCGGTATTACTACGGCGAACCCGTGAAGGACCATCCGCTGGTCTATGAGATTCCCGGTTTTTTCATCCGCGAAGCACGCACCAGCGACACCGGCGAAGTGCTGTTCGAATTCGATACGCGCGAGTTTGTCGAGTCGCAGGTGCTGACACTTCAGGCGCGGCTGCCCGAAGATAACGTGGCGCAGGCCAAGACGCTGTTCATCGCCACGCGGGCGCTTAACCTCGCCGTTGCGACTGTACGCGATGTTTATCTGGCGGGCGAAAAGTTCGACGCGACGGTTAAGGCAACCGATCTGGCCGGCGAAAAGACGACAGCCACCGCGACGGTTCGCGTCATCAAGCTCGAAGTCGTGGACGGCAAGGAGACCGAGAAAGAAATCGCGGCGCACGAAGTCGCCTTTGGCAAGGACAAGGGCGAGGGCCGCGTGGCCGTGCAAGTAGCCGACGGCGGCAACTATGTCATTCGCGCCGAAGGCAAGGATCGTTTCGGAACTCCGGTGACGGCGCAAAAACGCGTTTTTGTCTCCGGCAAGGAAGACCAGGTGATGCTGCGCATCCTCGGCGACCGCGAGACGTTTAAAGTCGGCGAAACAGCCGCCGTCAACATGGTCTGCCGCACGACCGACACGGTGCTGGCGCTGGTCACCTACGAGTCAGACGGCATTCTCGGTTACGAGATTAAGGAACTGAAGAAGGGCGAAAATCCGCACCAATTTCGCATGCTCGACGCCTATGCGCCAAACATGGTGCTCGCGGCGGCGGCAATCTACAAAAACAAGTTCTTCACCGCCGAAAAAGACTTTACCGTCAACAAGGGCCTCACAATCGAAATCAAGTCGGAGAAGGACAAGTATCAGCCCGGCGAGACGGCCAAGGTTCTCATCAAGGCATTTGATCAGGAAGGCAAACCGGTGCGTGCGCGGATGGCGTTGGCACTTGTAGATCAGGCCCTGTATGCGCTCTACGGCGACACGCTGCCGGACATCCGCGAATTTTTCTACGGCGGACGGCGCGGGCGCTCGGTGCGCACCGACACGTCGGCCACTTTTCGCTACGCGCCGGCCACCAAGCCGGTGGTCAAGGAAGTTCGCGAAGAGCAGGAGCGGTTGCTGAGCGTGCGGCTGTCGGAAGAACGGGCCGCGACGTTGCCTCCACCTCCGGCAGCTCCTGTCAGGCCGGTCTCGGATCTGAAGCTCAATGCTCCGATGGGAGGCTTTGGCGGGGGTGCTGCCGCCGGCCGCCCGGATGTGAATCAAGTCGCCGATGCGGCCGGTCAACAGGTGGCCATGTTTGCGTTCAACGGGGTTGCCGTGGAGACGCAGCAGGCCGAAATGGCGGATCGTGAAGGGATGCGCCGGCGGGTTGCCGGCCGCAGCGAAGTGGCCGGCAGACCTGTGAGAGGATTGGGCGAGCGGGAAATGCCAATGACGGGTGTGGAGACGATTTCGGCGGATAGAGGCGACGGGCTCAGCCGCAAGTCCGACGATGTGCCGCTCGAGCGGTATCGGGGAGCGGACGAGTCGGCCGCCACGCAGATGCGCCATGCCTTTGTCGGCGATTTGGGCGCTTTTGACGCCGACAGCGATTCGCGCCGCCTCGCTGCGGACGGCGCTTTCGGACGCTATTATGCCGGCTATGCCGTTCGCGACAATACGTGGTACGCGTGGGGCGAAGGCCGCGCCATTGGTGCCGGCGAGGCCGCGGCTGCCGCGCGGTCGCTTTTCCTCGAACTGGCCTATTGGAATCCGCGCGTGACGACCGACGAGAAGGGCGAGGCGGTGACCACGATGCCGCTGCCCGACAACACCACGACGTGGAAGATTCGCGCGCGCGGGACAACGCCGCAAACCGTCGTCGGCGACGGCAGCGGGTCGTTCATCGCGCGCCGGGATTTTTTTGTAAGTATGAAAGTCCCCGCCATCGTCACCGAAGGCAATGCGCTGCGGATGAGTGTTTCCGTTCATAATCTGACCGACACCGACCGCGAGGTGGATCTGGGCGTAGTGACGGCGGTTGAAAGAAAGTCCGATCAGCCCGACGCGTCCGACGCGACCGACAAAAAATCCGACGCCAGGAAACTCACCGTGAAAGCCCGCGCCACCGAGACCGTCTTGATTGAGCGCCAAATCACCGCAGGCCAAAGTCTTCGGCTTGAAGCTGAAGCCACGGAAATCCAAAACCCAAAATCGAAAATCCAAAATCCTCTCCGCGACAAAGTCGTCCGCGCCATTCCCATCCGCCCTTGGGGGATCGAGGTGCGCGATGCCAAGGGCGGCAAGGCGCATGACAGTTTGAACGTGACGCTCGAACTGCCCGCCGGCCGCACCTATACCAACCGCGCAATGGAGGTTTCCGTCGGTCCGGTGGTCGAACAGGCGTTGTTCAATCTGCCGCCGATGGGATTCGGCGGTGCGAACACAACTTTGGCCGCGCGTGCACTGGCCAATGCGGCGCTGGTGGAATACCTTGCGCGCACCGGCGAACGCGACACCGCGCGCTATCGCACGCACCTTGCCGAGTTGCAGGCGTTGGCCGGACAGATTGCCGCCTCGCGCCGTGAGGACGGCGCATGGGCCTTCGCCGGCAACGCCAAGGAGCGGGGTGCGCCCGATCCGTTCGTCTCGGCGCTTTCGCTTCGGGCGCTCGCCCGCGCCAAGGCGCTCGGCGTGGCGGTCTCCGATGACACGATGGCCAAGGCGATTGCGCAGATTGAAAACGCCTATCAGAAACTGGCCGAGACGGAGAATGCCAAGAAGGCCGATCTCCTCTACGCGCTGGCGTTTGTCGGCAAGGCCGACTTTACGGCGGGCAACCGCC